>JAILDS010000303.1 GCA_024689165.1 Clostridia bacterium | reverse complement strand
AACCGACCTTCGGCGACACGGTCTTGCCGACAAAGCCCCTTTTGCCGAGCAGCTCCCACGCGGGCGACGCGGCGACGAGGCTCAGCCGCTCGGAAGCCGGGTCAGCCCACGCGTCAAGGCTCGCGGAGCCGACGAGGACGTACCGCGGCGCGCAGGCGGCGATAAGAAAATGCTGGTCGAAGGGACGTTCGTTCTCGCGCCCGGCAAAGGTCGGGAAGTTTTCGCAGAACCAGTGCGGAAAAACCTTCGTTATGTCCGCCAGGGTCTCGCTCCCGGGGTGCTTCACGCGTTCATACGCGGCGCCGGAGCAGCCGGAGTCGTTTGACACCGCGTATCTGACGCGGGTATCGTTCGCGGCACACCAGAGCGCCGTCTTGCCGAGGCGCGAGTGACCGATGACGGCGATGTTGTCCGCGTCCACGTCTTCCCTGCCGGCAAGAACGTCCACGAGTCTTGACTGCGCCCATGCCCAGACGGAGATCCTGCCGGGGTCCGTCCCGTCGTTTTTCCTCGCGAAAAGCTTCTGGAGCCCCGTCGGCGGGGCGTTGTCGTCGTTTTCAACGTCCGTGTAGCAGACCATGGCGACCGCGAAGCCGGCGTCGATTATCTCCTCCGCAGGGAAATACCTGTCGACCTCGTCCCGCCTGAAATTCATGAACGCGAAAGCCGGGACGGGACGCTCGCTTTTGGGCACGTACAGCACGAACGGGAACGAGAATTCACCGCCCGCGACGGCGCAGGTCAGAGTCTGCCTGTAAACTGTCGCGTGGCCGCAGAAGGTGTCCTCCGGCGCGCAGCGGTCGGTCACGAGCACTCGATCGGGGTCTTCCGGCATGAAGCCGTATTCATTGCGGGCAAGGACGTCGACGAGCTCGCGCCTGCGCGTCTCGAAATCCTCGGCGCGAAGCGCCGGGTCTAAAAGCTCTGGATAAAAAACCATTCGCTGCTCCTTTGAAAAAAGTCCGTCTTTCCGGACACAGAATAACGCTTCCGATGGAAAACCGCAAGAACGAAAACGCAAAAAACGCGAAAAAATGCGCGAAAAACCGCCATATTGAAAAAAACAGCTTGCTTTTTTGTTTTTGCGGGGTTATAATACGTCACGTTGTTTTGTTGCGAAGGAGGTGCCACCATGGCAAAATGCGACGTATGCGGGAAGGCCGTCACTTTCGGCATTAAGGTTTCCCACTCACACAGAAGGTCGAACCGCACCTGGAAGCCGAACGTCCAGAGGGTCAAGGTCCTCAAGGACGGCAAGCCCTGCAGGATGCACGTTTGCTCCCGCTGCCTGCGCTCCGGCAAGGTCGAGCGCGCGGTATGACCGCGGGATGAACAGAGCCGATTTCCGGCTCTTTTTTTTATCCTTGTTTTTATCCTTGACGCGTAGCGGTTTTTGATTTAGAATAAATACGTATTTCTTGCTTATCTGAGGACGATAAAAATGGTTTTCAGTTCGCTTTTGTTTTTATGCGCTTTTTTGCCCCTTCAGCTCATAGTATACCGGCTCGTCCCGGGGCTTGAGAAGAAAAACATAGTTCTGCTTGTTTTTTCTCTCATTTTTTACGCGTGGGGCGAACCGGTCTACGTCCTTCTGCTGCTGGGGATGTCTTTCGTATGCTGGTTCTGCGCGCTGCGGATAAAGCCTAAAACGGAGGGCGGCTCCGGCAGGGGCTGGCTCGCGCTCGCCGTGGCGGTCTGCCTCGGTCTGCTGTGCATCTTCAAGTACGGCTCTTTCCTCGCGGCAAGCTTTTATTCCGTCTTCGGTATAGACAAGGAGGCAGCGTCCATCCCGCTGCCGATCGGCATCTCTTTTTACACCTTCCAGCTCATCACCTACGTCGTCGACGTCTACAGGGGCGACTCAAAGCCCCAGGCCCGCTATTACAGGGTGCTGCTGTACGCCTCGCTTTTCCACCAGTGCATAGCCGGCCCGATAGTCCGCTACGGCGACATCGAAAACGCTCTGACCTCCCGCCGCGTGACGCTCGACGATTTCGCGACCGGCGTCAACAGGTTCAGCGTCGGCCTGGCGAAAAAGGCCCTTCTCGCGAACAATCTCGGCGCGATCGCCGATATGACGTTACTGTCAGATTCCGCCGCCGGGAACACGGCTCTGCTGGCGGAAAACGTCGCGACGCTTTCCTCGCGAAGCGCCGTCATGCTCTGGCTGGGCATGCTCTGCTACGCCATGCAGATATATCTCGATTTTTCGGCGTATTCCGACATGGCCATCGGCATGGGGCTCATGGTCGGCTTCCGTTACAAGGAGAACTTCCGTTACCCGTACATGTCCTCGACCGTCGGCGAGTTCTGGCGGCGCTGGCACATTTCGCTCGGTACGTTTTTCCGCGACTACGTATATATCCCGCTGGGCGGCAACCGCAAGGGCCTTGCCCGCACGATCGTCAACCTGTTCATAGTCTGGGCCCTGACGGGGCTCTGGCACGGCGCGGGCTGGAACTTCGTGCTGTGGGGGCTTTACTTCTTCGTTTTCCTCGTTTTCGAGCGCACCCCCATCGGCAAAAAGTACGTCGAAAAAGCCCCGAAGGCTCTCAAGCACGCGCTTCTTCTGCTCGCCGTGTATTTCGGCTGGATACTGTTCAAGTTCAACAGCCTGACTCTCGGCGCGACGGTCCTCAAGGGCATGTTCCTGCTCAATTCCAACCCGTTCGCGTCCTTTGAGGCGTGGTCTCTCATCAAGGGCGACGTCATTTTCATAATAATATGCGTCATCGCCTGCACTCCCGCCGCGTGGTACATCGACCTCGCCGAGCAGCTCATTGCGGACAAGAACCGCGCCGCGAAGGCGGTATATACCGTCAAGACCGCGCTCGTCCCGCTCGTCCTCATCGCCGCTTCGGTGCTCGCCCTCGTCGGCAATTCCTACAACCCGTTCCTGTATTTCCAGTTCTGAGAGGAGGCCGGCTGACATGAACGACAACAACGAAAACAGACTGCAGTACGACCTCGAGGAGGACTATCGCAGGGCGATGGCGAGTCCACAGAAGGGGTCGCAGATGCGCTTTGAGCGCACCGCTCCGAGAAGGTTCGTCGATCCTTATGAACAACACGAGGCCGCGCCGGCAAAGCCGGAGCCTGCACCCGCACAGAGCGAAAGCACGCCGGGAGCCGGCAAAAAAAAGTTATTCGACCGTAAAAACCGCAGGAGGGCCGACGCAACGGAGGCCGTCCCCGTAGTAGACGTTTCCGCCGTTGAGGGCGGCAAGCCCAGGACGGTACGTCACGAAAGCGCCCCGCCCGCGCGTCCGGCCGGACCGAAGCGCAGAACGGAAACCGCGCCGGAAAGAAGACCGGCCGCACAAAGACCTGTTCCGGAAAAGCCGATTCGCCCCGCCGCGCCGGAAACGGACGCTGCCGCCGGCGCTCCCGCGAAGGAAAAGACTCCCGCCCGCTCCTCACGGACTGACGGCTCCGGACGCCGTTCTGCAGAGGGCACGTCCGTTCAGAAGCCCGTCAGGCTTTTCGGCGCCGCAAAACGCGCCGCCTGCGTCGTGTTCGTCATCGTTATGCTGTTCGGTTTCATCTTCGCGGGGCGTTTCTGGGCGCGTCCTAAGACCTCGGTCGTCGAGAACAGGGACCTCGCGAAGTTCCCGTCCTTCAGTTTTTCATCCCTTTTCAACGGCAGCTTTTTCGACGGTGTCAGCGAGTGGTTTTCCGACACCTTCCCCTCCCGTGACGCGCTGATCTCTTTGAACTCAAAGCTCAAATCGTTCCTTGGGCTCAAAGCGAACATATTCAAGCTCGAAGAGGGCAACAGGGGCGACGACATCCCCGACGCGCCTATGACGACCCAACCGCCGGCGGAGGAGAGCACGGACGCTCCCGTCCCTGCTGAAACGACTGCCCCGCCCGAGACGACCAGCCCCGCGATGACCACCGTCAAGAGCGACAATATGGACACGCAGGCGCTGTCGAGCATATTCATCGCCGGCAACGCCGGGTACGAGTATTACAACTTCGTCCAGGGGACTGCGGACGCGTATATCTCCGCGGTCAACTCGCTCGGCTCGGCTCTGTCCGCAAAAAGCCCCGGCACCAAGCTTTACAGCGTGGTCATACCCACGAGCATGGACATCACTCTCGACCCGGAGATCCGCGCACAGGTCGGCAGCTCAGACCAGCGCAAGGCGATAAGCTATATCGAAAACTCTCTCTCCGACAACGTGACGAAGGTCGACATCTTCGACGTCCTCAAGTCGCATTCCGGAGAGTACGTCTATTACCGGACCGACCACCACTGGTCGTCTCTCGGCGCGTACTACGGCTACGCCGAGCTCATGAAGGCCATGGGCAAGACCCCGCGCGCCATCGGCGACTATACCGAAAAGGTCTACGAGGGCTTCCTCGGCTCGTTCTACCGCGATTCCGGGCAGTCGCCGGCTCTGGCAAAGGCGCCCGACTCCATCGTCGTATATGAACCCCCCGTGGAAACGTCGTTCTATATGGAATACAACGGCGAGATGATCTACTGGCCGCTTATCGCCAATCCGGACACCTACCACGACGCGACCCTCAAATACTCCTGCTTCGCCGGCGCGGACTGCCCCTACGGCGAGATAACAAACAAAGAGAAGTCCGACGGCTCCGCCTGCGTGCTCGTCAAGGAGAGCTTCGGCAACGTCTTCGCGCCGTTCCTCGCGGAGCACTTCAACCACGTTTACCTGATAGACTACCGCTACTGGTCGGGCTCGGCGATCTCCGGCTCGTCGATCGCCGGTTTTGCCGCCGAGAAGGGCGCCGAGGCTGTCGTGCTGCTCAACAACGTCTCAATGACCCGCAACGCATCGCTTGTGGACAAGCTGGCCGCTGTGGCGCGGTAAACGGAAATGACTGAAAAACTCTCCGAGATCGAGCGAAAGCTCGAGAGGATAGACGCCCAGCTGTGCGAGCCCGCGACCGCCGCGAACCCGGCGCTGAGCGCGGAGCTCGCGAAGACGCGCAAGCAGCTCATCCCCGTCGTCGAAAAATTCAGAGAATACAAAAAAACCGCCGAAGAGGTCTCTCAGGCAAAGGAGCTCCTGAACGAGACCGACCCGGAGCTCAGGGAGCTTGCCGCGGCGGAATTCGAGGAAGGCAAAGAAAAGCTCGCCGTACTCGAGCAGGAGCTCAAGATCCTTCTGCTGCCGCCCGACCCCTTCGACGACAAGAACGTCATCGTCGAGATACGCGGCGGCGCCGGCGGCGAGGAGAGCGCGCTTTTCGCCTCCGACCTCTACCGTATGTACACCATGTACGCCGAAAGGAAGGGCTTTTCGGCGGAGATAGTCAACGTCAACGAAACGGAGCTCGGCGGCTTCAAGGAGATCTCATTCATCCTCAGCGGCGAGGGCGCGTATTCTCGCTTCAAGTTCGAAGGCGGCGTACACCGCGTCCAGCGCGTGCCCGAGACCGAGGCCGGCGGCAGGATACATACCTCCACCGTCACAGTGGCGGTACTGCCGGAGGCGGACGAGGTGGAGCTCGAGCTCGACCCCGCCGATATACAGATAGACACCTTCCGTTCCTCCGGAGCGGGCGGGCAGAAAGTCAATAAAACATCCTCGGCGATCCGGGTCACCCATATCCTGACCGGCATGGTCGTCGAGTGCCAGGACGAGCGCAGCCAGTACAAAAACAAGGCGCGCGCTCTGAGCGTCCTGCGCTCAAGGCTCCTGAGCCAGAAAAAACAGTCTCAGGCGGACGAGATTGGCCAGCAGAGGCGCTCCATGGTCGGCACCGGCGACAGGAGCGAGCGCATACGCACCTATAACTACTCGCAGGGCAGGGTCACCGACCACAGGATAGGGCTCACGTTATACAAGCTCGAACAGATACTCAACGGCGACCTTGACGAGCTGATAGACGCCCTCATCACCGCCGACACCGCCGAAAAGCTCAAAGCGGCTGGCGAAGAGTGATGGACACGCTGCTTCTGAGCCTCAAGGATGATTTCGACGCGGCTGTCGACAAAGCCGCGCGGTTCATCCGCGCCGGCGAGGTCGTCGGCATGCCGACCGAGACCGTCTACGGGCTCGCCGCGAACGCGCTCGACCCGGACGCGGTAAAAAAGATCTTCGAAGCCAAGGGCAGACCGTCCGACAACCCGCTGATCGTCCACGTGACGGACGAAAGCGGGCTTTTTGAGCTGTGCCGGAGCGTACCGACCGCGGCTCTGAAGCTCGCCGAAAGGTTCTGGCCGGGCCCGCTGACGATCATACTCAAAAAGAAGGACGCCGTTCCGTCGGTCACCTCCGGCGGGCTCGACACCGTCGCCGTCAGGTGCCCGTCGCACCCGGGCGCGAGGGCGCTGATAAAAAAAAGCGGCGTACCGCTCGCCGCCCCGAGCGCGAACCTCTCCGGCAAACCGTCGCCGACGACGTTTTCAAGGGTCGTGGAGGACATGGACGGCAGGGTCGCCTGTATCCTCGACGGCGGCGACTGCGACGTCGGCGTGGAATCGACCGTCGTCACCCTCGCATCTTTCCCGCCGAGGCTGCTGCGCCCCGGCGCTGTGACGCTGTCGGAGCTTTCCGACGTTCTTGGCGAGGTCGTCCTTGACAGGGCGGTCCTGAATCCGCTCGAGGAAGGCGCCGCCGCCGCGAGCCCCGGGATGAAGTACCGCCACTACTCGCCCGCCTGCCGCCTGACGGTGGTCAGGGGGGATCTCGGCAGGTTCGCGCAGACGGTCGCCCCTGTCCTCGCGGAGGGCGACGGGATGATGCTCTTCGACGGCGAAGACCCGCCCTTCCCCTGCCCCGTGTTTTATCTCGGCCCGGAGAACGATCCCGCCGAACAGGGCAAAAGGCTGTTTTCTGTGCTCAGGGAGCTTGACGACGCCGGGCTTTCACGCGCGTTCTGCCGCGCCCCGTCCGAACAGGGCTTCGGCCTCGCGGTGTGCAACCGGCTCTACCGCGCCGCCGGGTTTGAATTTATGTGAGCTATTACAAGGAGGACGTTATGGACCTTACACTCAGAAAAAAAGAAGACTGCATGTTTGACGAGATCTCGCTGGGCGAGGTCATGCTAAGGCTCGACCCGGGCGAGGGACGGATCTCCACCGCGCGCTCGTTCCGCGTGTGGGAGGGCGGCGGCGAATACAACGTCGCCAGAGGCCTGCGCAGGTGCTTCGGGCTGAAGACCGCCGTCATAACGGCTTTTGCTGACAACGCGGTCGGCAGGCTCGCGGAGGACCTTATCCTTCAGGGCGGCGTCGATACGTCGCTGATCAAGTGGCTGCCCTTCGACGGCGTCGGCAGGGAGGTCAGGAACGGGCTGAACTTCACCGAGCGCGGCTTCGGCATAAGGGGCGCTGTCGGCGTGTCCGACAGGGGCCATACGGCGATCTCGGAAATGGGACCGGAGGACTTTGATTTCGACTATATCTTCGGCACCCTCGGCGCGCGGTGGCTGCACACAGGCGGGATATACGCCGCTCTGTCCGAAAAAAGCGCGAAGACCGCGATCGCCGCCGTGAAGGCCGCGAAAAAATACGGCACCGTGGTGTCCTACGACCTCAACTACCGGCCCTCGCTCTGGAAGGCGGTCGGCGGGCAGGAGAAGGCCCGCGAGGTCAACCGCGAGATAGCCCCGTACGTGGACGTCATGCTCGGCAACGAGGAGGACTTCACCGCCTGCCTCGGCTTTGAGGTGGAGGGCAACGAAGGCCTGAAAAAGCTCTCCCGCGAGGGGTATGAAAAGATGCTCGCGGAGGTGTCGAAGGTCTACCCGAATTTCAGACTGATAGCCACTACCCTGCGCACAGTAAAAACAGCCACGGTCAACGACTGGACGGCGATGGTCTACGCCGACGGCAGGACCTTCGACGGCCCGCGCTTCGACGCGCTCGAGATACTCGACCGCGTCGGCGGCGGCGACTCCTTCGCCAGCGGCCTCGTCTACGCTCTGCTCAACGAGCTCGGGCCGCAGGCGGCGGTGGACTACGGCGTCGCCCACGGCGCTCTGGCGATGACCACCCCCGGCGACACCTCCATGGCGAGTCTCGCCGAGGTAAAAAAGCTCCTCTCCGGCGCCGGCGCGAGAGTGGACAGGTAAAAACGGGCACGTCCGGCTGACTGCTGCAGCGTCCCGACGGACTATCTATTTGACCGAACGAACGATCCTTATTCCGGCAAATGACCAAGTCTATTATGAAAGCAGTCAAGTTTCTGACGAATTTCGTATTGACATGTAGCAACATGGTATGAAAAAGATCGAGATTACAGATAAAAGACTGAAAACGGAGGGGCTTTACGGCTTTGTACCCGGCGGGCGTTTCAGGCGCTATACGGACGGGATAGTCGGGCTGTACCCCCGTCTGGCGGACGCGGACGTCAAGTGCGCCGGGGCGCGGCTGCGCTTCCGAACGGACAGCGCAAGGATCGCCGTCGAGTTCGACGTTTCAAACCAGTACGTGGACCGCGGCATGTCCTTTTATCAGGCGAACACCGCTTACGCCTACGTCGGGCCTTACTCCTCGTCGGCCTACGCCGCGCTCGTGAGCGCCGACAGGCCTTACGAGGACGGCGTCATCCGCGCGGAGTTCGGAAGCGCGGGGATGAACGACGTCACTGTATTCTTCCCGCACAATCCCACAGTCGACGGCGTGCGCGTTTATATCGAAGACGGCGCGGCGCTGGAGATGCCAACGCCCCACCGTATAAAGCTGCCCTTCGTGTTCTACGGCTCCTCCATCACCGAGCAGGGGCACACCTTGACACCGCTTGCGTACCCGACGCTGCTGTCGCGCTTTTTCGACGCGGATTTTTACAACTTCGGCGCTTCCGGCAACGCGAAGGGCGAGCCGGAGCTCGCCGGATACCTCGGCGGGATAGAAAAGTCGCTGTTCTTTTACGACTACGACCACAACGCCCCGACGGCAGAGCATCTGCGCAGGACGCACGAGGCCTTTTTCCGCCGCTTCCGGGAGGCCGACCCGTTTTCGCCGGTGATAATGACGAGCCGCCCGGCGGACGACACGGACGAAACCGAGGAACGTGTCCGCATCGTGAAGCGGACGTATGAAAACGCCCGCCGAGCCGGGGACGAAAACGTGTATTTCCTCGACGGGAGGACTCTGTTCGGCGATACCGACCCGGCGATATGCACCACAGACCGCACCCACCCGAACGATCTGGGGCATTATCTGATCGCGAGGTCTCTGGAAAAGCTTATCCGGGAAAACATCTTCCCGCAAGAATAAGGGCAACACCGCACACCTTATTTATGCGGTATTGCCTAAAAAAACAAACGCGGCGCCGCGGAAAGCCTTTCGGCTCGCGGCGCCGCTTTGTTTTTATTTCATGTAGAAAAGCACGAATCTCCGCGGGTGATTTTCCCCGTTCTTTCCGCGGGTCCCGCTGTACTTCGTTCACGGCAGGTATGCCGTTCGGGCCCGGGAGCGTTCCGGGCTCTTCTGTCTTATTCCGCGTGGAGCGCGTCGATGGGCTGGAGCGCGGACGCCTTTGCCGCGGGGTAGCTTCCGAACAGGATGCCTATGAATGCGCAGAATACTATCGCCGCCGCGCCGACGGGCCAGTTCATGCTTATGCTCGTCCCGGCTGCCGCGTTCCAGATACCGATCCCCGCGAATGAGAACAAAAGACCGATGAGCCCTCCCAGAACGGACAGGACGCAGGATTCG
>JAILDS010000267.1 GCA_024689165.1 Clostridia bacterium | reverse complement strand
TCATCGACGATCCTCTCGTAGACCTGCAGCGCCTTGTCGAACTCCCCGGAGCGCCGGAAGTGGTTGCCGCGGTTGAACGCCGCGGCGCGCTGCTCGTCGTCGATCTTCGGCAGCGTCATCGTCGTCCCGCAGTATTCGCAGATCCCAAACGTCTTATCCGCGGAGAGCTCCATGTCTCCCCCGCAGATCTTACATTTCAATATCGCCATAATTGCCTCCGGTGATCAGGGATTTAAGGTGATCAGGGATTTAAAATGATCGCGTTTTTTTGATTGCAAACGCTTGCAATCGTTTACAGTTTGTGCTATCATCTCAAGGAAAGGAGATGATCCGATGTCCAACTCTCTCGTTCAGTTCCGCGCGGAGGACTCGGTAAAGGTCAGGGCGGCGCAGATCTGCGAGCAGCTCGGTATCGACCTTCCGACCTATCTGCGCATATGCGTTTCCCGCCTCGTCCGTGAAAACGGCATACCGTTCAGCATGAAGCTCGACGGCGCCGAGGAAAGCAAAGCGGTTCTCGCGATGCGTCAGGCGTCGCGCATAGCCCGGGAACAGGGGATCGCCGACATGTCGCTCGACGAGATCAACGCGGAGATCGCCGCTGCAAGGGAACAGGAGCTCGGATGACGACCTATTACGCCGTTATAGATACGAACGTCCTCGTCTCCGCCGTCCTGAAAGCCGATTCCGTTCCGGGCCGACTGATGGAGCTGGTGTTCGACGGCCCGATCGCGCCTGTGCTCGACCGCGGGATATTAGGCGAATACCGCGCTGTGCTCTCACGCCCGAAATTCAGCCTGACGCCGGAGATCGTCTCGGACATCCTCGCCCGGTTCGAAGAAAAGGGCCTGTTCGTCGACGCGGAGCCGTCGGAGCTCGAATTGCCCGACCCGAAAGACAGGGTCTTTTACGAGGTCGTTCTTGAAAAACGGAAAGAGGGCGACGCTTATCTTGTGACCGGCAATATGAAGCATTTTCCGGCGGAACCGTTCATCGTGACGCCGAGACAGATGCTCGAACTCGTTCTGTCGGACGTGTGACGCCCCGCAGCTTTTCCCTAATATGCATTTTACGCTTCCGTTCCTCCGCCGATGAGCGCCGCGCTCACCGTCGGTGTTGTTTATTTTAGTTCGCAGGGCGTCGGAAGATTTCAGATCAGAAGATTTAAGATCCAAGATTTATCCACAAAGCGGGACGGACCGCGAAAGTAACGCGGTCAACATAGGAACCAACGTCATCGACGGAGCCGTCATAGTTGACTGTCATAGCGTAGGGAGAATACCTCCTAGAAACGCCAGGATGACTGCCGGGCGACCGCAGCCACCACCAGCAATTGCCATCGCTGGCTTTATTTGCACCTTGCACATAACAGAATGCTGTTCCTTGACATTGACGAGCACTATCCGAACTAAAGTAATTATACACCTCAGTTTTACTCAGAAGAAATACTTTGTCCGTTGTATTATTTCCAGAAGGTATATTCCATTTGTATGATGAGTTTGTGACTGTTGAACTGACTATCATTTTTTGATAATCCATACCAAAGGCAGCATCATAAAACGTTCCATTTAGCCATGTTCTGAGAGTGCACTTTTCCCAAGTCATATCAGTATCAGTTTTGTTATACGGTTTGCAATCCAACGCATATTGACTGATGATCAACGCTTTTTTTCCTTCTACGGCAAGAACCTTCCACTCGATTTCTTCTTTTCCGTTGGAAGTACTATTATCTTGCTCATAGAAGCCAAATTTGATCGTTGAGCCAACGGATATGTTTGTCAGCCCCGCTTTTTGTTTCAGGAACAAACATTCAGCTGCTTTTTCGGAACTATCTTTATAACTCAAAGTATTAAATGCCTTGTATGCATCTTCATATTTCTGAGTATTATAGAGTTCCATCGCAGAATTGTATTTACCGCTCGGAATAATTACCGTCGGAACCAGTATCGCTACCGCAACGCACACTGCAACAATGGGCGTTACGATCGCAATGATCATTTTCTGCTTCTTTGAGGCTTTTTCTGCGGCTATGCGACGTTTTTCGGCTTTACTAGCCGCTTCAAGCCTGTCGGCTTCCTCTTTTGCCTTTATTTCTTCGATCTTTCTCCGGCAAGCAAAAATCTGTTCGCCCGCGTCTTTCCAGCCGGAGATTGACTCAAACAGCTTGATTGCTTCTTCGCAGTTTGAAATGCTGTCGCCTGCCATTTCAGACTTGCCGTCTTCGTATATCGCATCCTTACGGCAGGTATCGGCTTTTTCGAGGCACTGCTCGACCAGCGTATCGGCGTCTTTGAAGCCGGGGATCGTTTTGAACATTTCCGCCGCTGATTTATACGCAGCTTCATTTGCCACGTTCATAACTTTGACAGCGTTGTTGTAAATATCGGTCAGACGGGCGTTTTCGTTACGTTCGTTTATATGGGATATGTAGCCGTGCATTTCGGTTTCGAGCTTATCGTCGCCGAAGAGAACGGCTTTCTGATAATTGCTGCTGCCGTCGAAGGGCTGCGCGCAGTCCTTCAGCCCCTCCCGTTTTCTCACGCGAAGCTCCGCCATGAGCTTGCCGAGGTAGGCCTGGGCGTTCTTCGGGTCCTGATCCAGCACCTTTTCGCAATAAACGTCCGCTTCTTCCCAGTTCCCGTCTTCAAGAAACATAAACGCGCGCTCAAGCAGCGGCGCGACGTTCGCGCTGCCTTCGATAACGACGGTCTCTTTCACCGCCGCTTTCGGCTCCGCGTCGCCGACGATCTTTTTGATGCCTCGTATCAGGTCCTG
>JAILDS010000130.1 GCA_024689165.1 Clostridia bacterium | reverse complement strand
TCGCCGACGGGGCGATCGAAGGCGTACTTGATACCGCCGCGAAGGTCCCCGGCGAAAAGCTGACGGATATCGCGGATTATGAGGACAGAGCTTTCATGCCCGGCCGGGAACAGGACTGCGTACGCCCGCTGCCCGAATCGGCGAGGTGGTCTCTTGGCTATGCGCAGGCAGGCATAGTCCCCGACGACCTGACGGAGCGGGCGTATTACCTCGGCGGCTATCTCGCCTATCCTCCCAACCGCGCGGAGGGCGTTATCGACGACCTGAGGGTAAGGACCATCGCCATCGACGACGGCTCCGGGCGCGGAACGGTCGTTTTCTCGGAGATCGACTGCGTGGGCATCTCTTCGCGCGACATAGCGGATATCCGCCTGACGCTGAAAAAGTTCGCGCTCGAACACAACGTCGTCTCCATCAACGTCGGGGCGATACACTGCCATTCCGGCATAGACACCCAGGGGCTCTGGGGCGACCTTAAGACCGCCGCTATGCACAACACAGTCAACATAATGAAAAAAGATCCCGACGCGGTCGTTAGCGGCAGGGACCCGATCTTTATGCAGGAGCTCAAAGGCAAGGTCGTGCGGACCGTCGAAGACGCGGTCACGGCAATGACGCCCGGAAGGCTCGCTTATACCGTCGCGGACGGTTCCGCGTACTCGCACTCCAAGCGCCCGCCGTACGTGACAGACAGCCGCATGCTGGCGCTCAAATTCGTCCCGGACGACGGTTCTGCTCCGACCGTCGCCGTTGAATTCCCGTCTCACCCCGTCAGTCTCGGTTATTCCAACAAAATGCTCTCCGGCGACTTTGTTTACTATATGTGCGACGAGCTTGAAAAACAGGGCTTCAACGGGATGTACTTCCAGGGGGCCGAGCTTGCCGTAGCGAGCAACAGGGGCGACTTCGCGCCGCAGGGCAGCGACAACATGAAGACGATAGAGTGCTACGGCAGGGCTATCGCCCGGCACGTGATCGACTCAGGCTTCACGGGGGAGCTCGCGCCGAGGATGGACGCGGCGCACGCGCGCGTTTATATGCCCGTCGGAAACAAGCTGTACGTATTCCTGCGAAAGCTCGGCATCATCAACAACGACATGCTCTCCGACGGGAAGCAGTTCCGCTTCCCGACCGAGATCGGCATAGTGGAGCTCGGAGAGATCGCTCTCCTGCTCGTCCCGGGCGAACTCGCGCCGGAGCTGCTCATGGGCGGCGCGCTCGGAACGGACGATTCCTACACTCATACGGAGTGGAAAAACCCGCCGCTGAAGGACCTGATCCCCGGAAAGCAGTGCTTCGTGGTCGGGCTTATGAACGACGCGATAGGCTACATCATCCCCGATAACGATTACGGTTCCTTCGTGGCCCCGCTCCATTACGAGGAATCCGTCTCCGCCGGCAGGCATACAGCATCACAGATCGTCTCTGCGTTTTCGCGCCTTGCCGCTGACAACGCAAGCCGTAAAACAGGCGCCGAAAAAGACGCCGCGATCAACGCGTTGATGCAAAAAGAAGCTGCGCCGCAGCCCGTCGGATAAAAGCCCACAGCTCAGCAGCGGGGCCGGGGACCCGCTCCGCACGGCAGCCTTTGAGGTGAGTTCCGACCCGTCTCCGGGCTGTGCGCCGTCTTTACAGGATCCGGTTTTTGTATTATAATATACACATAAGAACACATTAGGAGATGTTGGAAATGAGCCTCAAAAAATGTGTGAGCGTCATTCTCGCGCTCATTCTTGTTGCAGTTCTCTGCGTCCCGTCTTTCGCCGAGGACGCATACCCGGAAAGCGCGCATAACTACGCCGACGACGCATATGAAACGTGGACCTACGAGGTAGCGGACGCGCCCTTAGGCGTCGCCGTGACGTTTTCCGAGGACACTTACGTCGAACCCTATACCTCAAGGATATTCTTCGGCGACGTCATAACCATCGGCGACATCCTCGACAGCCTGAAAGCCGTCGGCGACTATATCGCGATATACGACCTTGACGGCGACCGCGTCGGTTTCTATTCCGGCGACGAGCTTGCAGGAGCGACTGTCTACGTTCCCACCGCCGGTTTTGAGATCATACTGTGCTCAGACTCCGAGAACAACTATTACGGTTTCAGGGTCACCGACGTACGCGCCTGCACCGAGGACGACTTCGTGACCGTCACCATCCATTCCGGTATCTCCGAGGATTACGACTCCGAGGATACTCTCTTTGCGGGCGAAACCTTCAACGCCCCGTATTATTACGACCGCGAGGGTCTCGTTTTCGCAGGCTGGGCGTGCTCCGAACACGGTCCCGTCGTCTATGAAGGCGGCGATAAGATCGCAAACGACGGCAAAAACACCGAGCTCTGGGCAGTCTGGGTCAGGCTCGCACTCGGCGACGACGAGATCTACGACTTCAACAACTCGAGATCGTATTTCAACGTCAACGGAGAAGACAAGTATTACATCGACGCGGACGACTACCGGTCCATGCAGATCAACCTTTACAAAAACTACGGCGTCGGGCCGTATCCGTCGGTCATAGTTTCCATCGTGCTTGCGACCTATCCCGACTGGGAATGGCAGGGCTCGTGCTACGGCATGTCAACCACCGCCGCGCTTCAGCATTTCGGCATGATAGACCTTCTTTCGGCCCAGGACGCTTCGAGCCTCAGCGAGCTTGAGGCGGACGACGAACTCGTTTCGGCCATAAATTACTACCAGTCGCAGGTCGCGACCAGCTGGCTGACGGAGTTCAAGGCCAACAATCCGGGCACGGCAAATTACAAGGCTGTCCTGTCGGAAATGTACGATTCCGTCTCCGCCGGCAACCTAGTCATGTTCACATTCTATTCCGGCAGCGCCTTTATCACGAACGGCCACACCGTGCTTCTGTGCGGCGCGTACACCAACCCGGCCGGAGAGCACGTGTTCATCGCTTACGACGTCAACCTGCCGTGGGATTACTCCGCGTTCGGCGGCTATGATTCACGGTTTGTCGCCTCCGCAGATTTCTCTGAGATCAGCTACGAAGACAGCACCCTCGGAGCAGTGCACTGGACGGACGACTTTACGCAGTTCACGTCCTTCGACAGGGAGCTTGAAAACAGCCCGGTTTCGTGGTATCAGACGCTGTTCAACCACCTCGCCCGGGTGATAAAGCTCATCTTCACTTCCATCCTCACAATATTCAAATAAGGCGGCGATCGACATGAAAAAAAACGTAAAACTCGTTCTCTTCGCTGCGGTCTTCGCTCTGACGGTCTGCGTTTTTGCCGCGTCCGCCTCGGCGGTATGCGCGAAACCCGGCGTCGGGGTCACCGGCAGCGCGGCCGCGTGCCGTTCTCATTACGGCGAGCTCGTGACGCTCGATTCCATCCCGAAAACCGACGCAAAGCTCATCGGCTCAAAAAACGGAGCGCCCGCTCTTGATAAAGCGGATAAAAACATCCCGCTCGTAATAATCGTCGCGGGCTTTGACAACATGCCTTACCGCAGCGACTGCGACTGGGCGTCGGAGATCTTCACGCAGGAGTACTCTCTCAGCGCGTTTTACAGCGATATGTCCTTCGGGCAGTTCACCTTCATCCCCGTTAAAGAGACCTCCCAACACGACAGGGACGGCAACACCAACGCTTACGACGCGAAAAACGACGGCATCGTACACGTCAGTCTTTCCATACCGCATAAGGAATGGATCGGACTTCAGCAAAAGGCCGAGATCGCGAGCTGGATGAGCGCCCTCAGCGCCGCGCTCGAAGCGGCGGACAGATACGTCGACTTTTCCGCTTACGACGCCGACGGCGACGGAACGATAAGCAACTCCGAGCTGGCGGTGGGCTTCGTAATCGCGGGCTATGAAGCGAGCGCGGTAACGGAATACTCGATGGGCAGTCAGTATTACACCTGGGCGCACGCGTGGGAATTTGATGACGCGAATGACAACGGCGGCTCCGGCGTCCCCGCTCCGACTCCGGACGGCGTAAAGGTCAATTCCTTCATCGCCATCGCCGAGCAGATGGAAGACGGTGAAGAAATAATCCAGGAGCCAATAAGCGTCCTCGCGCACGAGCTGGGGCACTACCTCGGGCTGCCCGACCTGTATGACGTTTATTACATGACCAACGGCTCGTGGTCCGGCTACTCCGTCGGTCTGCTCTCCGTGATGGACGCCGGCGCGTGGGGCTACACCCTCGATCGCGGCTACCGCCCGTACTCCATGGACGCGTGGTCGCGCAGCGTTCTCGGCTGGTACACGCCCGAGACCGTAACTGGAAGCGGCCGCCGCACCGTCAGGACCGACGGCACCGGCAGTTTCAACGCCGTTAAGATCCCGACGACAAGGTCTAACGAATACTTCCTGCTCGAAAACCGCGCCTTTACCGGCTGGGACGAGGGAATGACCATCGACTATCCCGACGCGACCGCTCAGGGCGGCATCATAATCTGGCATATAGACGACAACGTCTACGATCTTTATAACGAGTCCAATGAAGTCAACGTTTCCGCCCACCGCCCCGCGGTCATGCCGATCTATCCGGAATACACCAAAAACGGCAGCGCCGCCGTCATCGGCAGGACAGTTGATATCAACAACCCGTTCTTCTCAAAGGCTATGTGGGAGAGCGATATGGCTTCTGCCCTCGGCGCCGAGCTCGACCTGCCGGTCTACGGCACCGGGATAACTGCCGACAACCCCGCCTCCCGCGTCCTTTCCGGCATCAAGCTCGCTTTTCTCTCCGATACCGCGGACGAGATGGACTTTTCCGTAACGATACCCGAGGTCCAGAGCTCGGACCTCTGCCCGTACTGCGGCAAGGACCACTCCGGCTCGTTCATCCAGAAGATAATCGGCTTCATCCACAGGATCCTGTATATCATCGGGAACATATTCTGATCGATCCGACTTCCGCCCCGCGCCAGCGGGGCGTTTTTTTATTGCATTGCCGGATAAAATATGGTATTATGCGAGCAAGAAGCTTTTGCGGCATAGCGGCAAAACGAACATTGCTGTGCATATGACGGCGGGGAGGCTTGAAATGACCGAAAAGAATCTTTCAATGCTCTTTGACTTTTACGAGATGACCATGGCGAACGGCTACTTCAACAGCGGCTGGCTCGACAAGGTCGCCTATTTCGACGTTTTTTTCAGGCGCGTCCCCGACGGAGGCGGCTTCGCTATAGCCGCGGGGCTCGATCAGGTGATCGAATACGTCAAAAACTTCCGATTCGATCCGGCGGACATTGCCTACCTTGAGGGCAGGAAGCTTTTTCCGAAGGAGTTCCTCAGCTACCTTTCAAACCTGCGCTTCACGGGCGACATATGGGCGATACCCGAGGGCACGCCTGTCTTCCCGAACGAGCCTCTGCTCACCGTCCGCGCCCCGGCGATACAGGCGCAGCTGATAGAGACCTATCTGCTGCTCGAGCTCAACCACCAGTCCCTAATAGCCACGAAGGCCGCGAGGGTCGTCAGGGCCGCGCAGGGCAGGCCGGTCATGGAGTTCGGCTCCCGCCGCGCGCAGGGGATCGACGCCGCCGTCACAGGCGCGAGGGCCGCGTATATAGGCGGCTGCGTCGGCACCGCCTGCACTCTGACGGACGAGCTTTACGGCGTGCCCGCGCTGGGCACCATGGCTCACTCCTGGATACAGATGTTCGACAGCGAGTACGAGGCCTTCAGGACCTACTGCGAGCTGTACCCGAACAACGCGACTCTTCTCGTCGACACCTACAACACGCTCAAAAGCGGCGTACCGAACGCGATAAAGGCCTTCAAGGAGGTCCTTATTCCCAAAGGGATAACGAATTTCGGCATAAGGCTCGACTCCGGCGACATCTCGTACCTGTCAAAGGAAGCGCGCAAGATGCTCGACGCCGCGGGGCTCACAGGCTGCAGGATCACCGCTTCCAACTCTCTGGACGAGTACCTGATCCGCGACCTTTTCATGCAGGGCGCGAAGATCGACGCTTTCGGCGTTGGCGAAAGGCTGATAACCGCCTCGTCAGACCCCGTTTTCGGCGCCGTGTATAAGCTCGTCGCGTTGGAGAACGACGCCGGAGAGATCATACCTAAGATCAAGGTCAGCGAAAACACCGCGAAGATCACGAACCCGCATTACAAGCGCACCTACCGTTTTTACGACAACCAGACCGGAAAAGCGCTCGCGGACCTCATCGCCCTGCACGACGAGGAGTTCGATTTTTCAAAGGACATCACCATCTTCGACCAGTACGCCACCTGGAAGACAAAAACCGTCTACGATTATACCGCCCGCGAGCTCGCGGTGCCCATCTTCAGAAACGGAGAGCTCGTTTATGAACGTCCTTCTCTCGAAGAGATACGAGGATACTGCGCCGACCAGATAGAGACTCTCTGGGACGAGGTCAGGCGCTTTGAGAACCCGCACGCGTATTACGTCGATCTTTCGCAGAAGCTCTGGGACGTCAAGCGCGAGCTGCTCAAAAGGAACAAGATCTGAATGGATATCTTCAGCCAGAAGGCGTTCCTGTTCGATTTCGACGGCGTAATCGTGGACACCGAAAAGTACCATTACAAAGCGTGGAACGACGCCTGCGCCGCTTTCGGGACCCGTATCCCGGAGGAGGAATACCCGTACCTCAAAAGCACCGGCGCGCCGAATTTCTTCGCCTATTTTGAAAAAAAGCTTTCACGGAGCCTGACGCCGGAGGAAAAGACCGCGCTCCTGAGCGCGAAGGATGCCAGTTTTTCGGAATACAACTCGACGATCACCGCCCGGGACGTCCTTCCGGGCGTAATAGAATTGATAGAAAAGGCCGGGCAGCGCGGGATCGTCTGCGCGCTCGCTTCTGCCAGCCGCACCGCAAAAGAACGCGTCGAGGCTCTCGGGCTTGAAGGCCTGTTCGATACTATCACCGACGGCGCGGAGGTGGCCCGCAAGAAGCCCGCGCCTGATATTTTTCTGACGGCGGCTGAAAAATGCGGCGCAGCCCCTGCGGACTGCGTTGTTTTCGAGGACTCACCCGCCGGTATCGCCGCCGCGAAAAACGCCGGCATCCCCGCAGTCGCCGTAGGCGGGCTGAAAACGCCCGACGCCTTCGTCTGCGTCGATTCCCTTGAGGAGCTGCTGCCATGAAGCGCCCCGTCGACTCAGACGCAGCAGTAAAAAAGAACGACGAGCTCGTCCTGACTGTCACCGACTACACCGTCGACGGCGCGGGAGTAGCCAAAACAAAGACTGGCTTCACCGTTTTCGTGCCCTCCGGCGCCGTCGGCGACGAATGCCTTGTGCATATCATCAAGGTCGCGAAGAACTACGCCGTCGGCAAGCCCGTCCGCACCGTCTCGCCTTCGCCGGACCGCGTCGCGGTCGACTGCCCCGCGTTCCCGTCCTGCGGGGGCTGTGATTTCCGGCACGTCAGCTATGAGTCTGAGCTCGAATTCAAGCGCGAATGGGTCAGGCAGTCCTTCCTGCGACTCGCCGGGGCCGACGTTTCATCCGAGCCGGTGCTGACAGCCGGATGCAGGCGTTACCGCAACAAGGCTATATATCAGTTCGCTGAGATCGGCGGCAGGCTGACCGCCGGTTTCTACGCCCGACACTCGCACAGGGTCGTCCCCTGCGGCGACTGCCCGCTGCACCCGGAAGCGTTCGGAAAGATACTCA
>JAILDS010000208.1 GCA_024689165.1 Clostridia bacterium | reverse complement strand
TGCTCGTTCTTCCGATCTGCGCGTCAGGGGAGCGGATGCGGCGACGGCTTTTCTGTCGTTTATCAGCCGGTTCTGTTCCTCGATGCTGTCGATCGGGAAAAAGACCGGGGACGTGCCGCGCGGGATCTCCGGGACCGTGGGGCGCACCGAACCGGGCGTATCGTCTGCGGGCGGCTCCTCGGGCTTCTCTTCCTCCGGAGTCTCGCGGCGCATAGAAAGCGCTTCGGCCTCGCGTTTCGTCCTTTCGACGTCCGCGTTGATCTCGTCCTTCATCGTCCTGAGCTTGGCGAGTATCGCCGGCTCCGGGGCAGGGTCCACGGGCTTTGAGGGCTGCTTCTGAGGCAGATGATCGTCGTCCCACATGATGCGGGGCGAAGCATCTGACGAATGGTCGTCAAGGTCTGTTTTTACGGAAAAACCGCTCGTGCGCGAGGGATCGTCAGTGTATTTCGCTTTGTTGAAAACGAAGTTTTTCGCGTCCTCGCCGTTCTCGCGAAGCCTTTGACGAGCACGGGAGGCGATGGAGTCCACGTCGACCATCTGGCCGAAATCCGCGCTCGTTTTTTCTACTCCTTCGAATTCGTCGTCAAAGCTGTTGAAGACCCGCTGGGCAGAGTCTTCCGCCGAGCGTGAAAGCGAGATCGCGGCGTCGTCGGGGGACATATCTACACGGTCCGACCTGCCGAAGGAAGATGCGTCGTCGCCCGAATAAGCCGGATCGAGGTATTCGGGGTTGACCCTGGGGCGCTTCCTTTCGGGGCGGTCGACGTATCTGCCGTTGACGACGTAACCGTCGGAACCGTACGAGTCGCCGCGAAGAGCGCTTGCGTCGCGTCTGGCTCGCATACGTTCGGCGGCACGTGGATCCGTGCCGTAGCCGTCTCTGTCCGCGTCGAAGATGACCCGTTCGTTAGCGGGACCGACGCCCGTTCTGCGCCGTCCGGCGGGTCTGTGCCTGTCAGGGTCTGTGTGCTGTTTCTCGGGAGACGAAGCTCCGTCGCCGAGCAGATCTTTTAAAATATCATCTATTTCATCATGTTCGGACACCGGCAGATACCTCCTTTTACAATATTACAAAATGTCTTAATCGCTTGACGGATACCATTTCGCGTCTCCCGAATAAGGGTTGGAAATGCCTCTGATGTTGTAGTAGAGCTGAGGCATCTTGGGGTTTTCGTTCTGATAAGCCCGGCTTACGTCCACGTCCGAGCTCTCTCCGTCGCGGACCAGCCTTGCCACGAGGGCGCAGCGGCAGTTGTTCGAGTCGCCGCCGGAGGTCAGGTTGTAGGTGCAGGTGGACAGCACCAGGATCTTGTCGGTAGGCTCGATATCGACGTCGGGCGTGACAAAGTAGCTTCGTTTCTCGACGTCTTTCATGAACTCGGCAAAATTGGCGTCAGACATGAAGGGGTAGATGTAGTCGAACACGTAGCCGTTGTCGTTGTAAGCGTCGCAGTTGATTATGAAGCAGGCGCAGATCTTCCATTTATAGTCGGCGTAAAGGGTGTTGAATTCCATGATCGGGTGCTGCTTGTAGTATTCGACGTCCTGATAGTATTCAACCGGGGCGAAGAACAGCTCGTCGGCGAGAAAATGGTGCCCGTAGATTATTGTGTTCTTGGAAAACGGGGCGTAGGTGCAGCGATAGTCCATGAAGATCGCCCCGTAGCGTGAATACGATTTGTCATAGAGCTTGCGCAGATAATAGTCGTACGACTCGTCCGGAGCCTGGACGACCGGAAAATCGATACCCGTGCCCGGGATCCTGAGCCAGCCGACGAAATCGGAGTTGGCGGCGTACAGCGCCTTGTATTTTTCCTGGATGCCGGCGGGGAAATCCGTCTGCGGAAGATTTGCCTTCTGCGCGGCGGAAAGCGGCGTCGCGTCGAGCAGTTCCGCCTCGGTCGTGGGCGGTGCGGCGGTGGTGGTCTCAAAGCCGAGTATGTCGCGGTTGCCTGTGTCCACGATGAAATACACGGCGGTTATCGCGACGACTATGACGCACAGCGAAACGAGCGTCCACGAGACGGACCTCTCGCGGGGGGTCATACAGTTCTTTTCGATATACTTTTTCCGTTTTTTATCCTCTTCGGAGAACTCAACGGAATCGACGTAGCTGCCGGGCCTGCTCTGCGTGTCCGGAGCATTATCAGCCGTATCGGCGGCCGCCGCATCCGCGGCAGCGTTATCAGCGGCGCCGACGTCAGGCGCCGTGTTTTTGTTCGCCGCGCTTTCGCCGGTCCCGGCCGCCGGAAGCTCCTCCGGAGCGGCGACTTCGCCGGTATTGCCGTTCATTTTATCTTCTTCGTTCAAATCATTCTCCTCCATGCCTGCCGTCGTCGGTCATTGCGGGCGGTCCTGCGATCCGGAGACCTTTTCCGCGATGTCCCTCGCGACCACGACGCCGGTGACGGACGCCTGCATGAGGCCCCTCGTGATCCCGGCGCCGTCGCCGATGGCGTACAGGGCTTTAACTCCCGTTTCGAATTTGTCGCTGACCTCGATCTTCGAGGAATAGAATTTGACCTCGACGCCGTACAGAAGCGTGTTCTTCGAGTACAGCCCGGGGCAGATATTGTCAAAGGCTCTGAGAGCTTCGATTATGCTCGTCAGGTGTCTGTGCGGCAGCACGAACGACAGGTCGCCCGGGACTGCGGTCGTCAGCGTCGGCACGGTAGTGGATTTTTTGAGCCTTGAGGCGTCGGTGCGCCTGCCGAGAAGCAGGTCGCCCAGCCTCTGGACTATGACGTTGCCGCCGGTGAGCATATTGCCCAGCTGGGCAATGTATCTTCCGTATTCTATGGGCCTGTCGAAGGGCTCGGTAAAACGCGTGGAGACCAGCAGCGCGAAATTCGTGTTGTCCGTGTGGGAGCTCGAGTCGGCGTAGGAATGACCGTTGACGACGGCGAGGCTCTTGCGAAACTCGTTGAAGCCGGCGTTGTAGTGCTCTTCGCTCACGATGCCGCCCGGGTTCATGCAGAAGGTGCGGACCTTGGACTCGAACGTGTCGGAGTAATAGACCATCTTCGCCTCGTAGAGCGATTTTGTTACCCTGTCCATCACGGAATTGGGACACTCAACGCGCACGCCTATGTCTACCTCGTTGTTCGTGACCTTGAGGTCGTGGGCTTTGGCGATCTTGGACAGCCAGTCTGCGCCGCCCCTTCCCGGAGCGGCTATGACGAAATCGGCGGATACCTCTTCTGTGGAGCCGTCCTTGAAGGTAAGGACCGCGCCGGTCGCCCTGCCGTCGCTGATGACGGGGTCGGCGTGCGTTTCCGCCATGAAAGTGAAGCCCTCGACCCCCGCGAGACGGTCGTACATCGCCTTGAGTATCGTGTATGAGTACTCAGTTCCCATATGTCTGACGGGGCAGGGGATGAGCTGGATATTGTGCTTCGAGCACTCGTAGGCGATCTCTTCGACCTTTTTGTCAGATCTGCCGAAGACCTCGTCGGGAGCGCCGAACCTCATGTAAAGACCGTCCGCGTAGGCGATGAGCTGCCTCGCTTCGGCGACCGACATATAGTCGGTGATATTCCCGCCGACGTTCTCGTTGAGCGACAGCTTTCCGTCCGAAAACGCGCCTGCGCCCGCCCAGCCGGACATTATGTTGCAGGGCTTGCAGCGCACGCATACGCCGCCGCTCCTTGCGGGGCACGCCCGGCGGTCTATGCTCTTGCCTTCGTCGACGACGAGCACCCTGAAGCTCTCGGGCAGCTTTTCGTACAGCTCGAGCGCCGTGAAGATGCCCGCGGGGCCTGCTCCGATGATGATAGCGTTATAATTCTTCATTCAAAAACCTCTTGAAAGGGTAGTTCCGGAAAAAATGAACTGCTTTATTTTATCACATTCGTCATCGGATTTCAACTGTTTTATTTTTAATAATATACCACATACGCTCTTTATCATCCGTTCTTTATACGGCTTATATCCTGCTTTCCGCGCACCGATCCCGGCGCTCCCGCATGGAGATAAAAAACGGCGAAAAAAATGTGAAAAAATGTTGTAAATCCGCTTGACTTGATCATTGTTCGGTTGTAAAATGCCTTTTAGGAGTCTTTTGGAAGCTATTGGAGCTAAATTGAAGAGATTGGAGGGATTACATGAACGGGCCCGGTTCGGTTGTGAAGATCAACAAAGACGGCAGACTGACGACGCCCGTCGTTATGCTCGACGCGCTCGTCGGGTATGATTCCGAGATCCCTGTCTCTTTTTCCGATATCTGTCCTCAGGGCTCAAGCTATTCGGTCGTCATCTATAACGACCGTTCCTCGGAGGATGAGTCGCCGTACTCAAGACTGCTGCTCTACAACAGCGGGCTCTGGGACAGGTATCTGAGCGATTTCGCCGCTAAAAAGGAGCGGATCGCCCGCCTCAAGGCGATGAAGGCGCTCAGAGCTGATTATCCCGACGCCGAGGATTTCGAACTCGAGGACATGCTCGACGAGTCCGCTGTGGGCGATGAGGTCGACTCCGAGGTCAGATCGATCTCACTGCGCTCGAAGCTCGTCAGGATCGACTCTCAGGGACGTATGACGCTGCCCTTCGATTTCTGCGAGAACGCAGGGATACTCAGCCGCGGAGGCGAGGGCGGAGAGGTCGTCTTCATACCTCTGCGCGACAAGATCGAGCTCTGGTCCGCGGACGCTCCGGCGGTAAAGCCCGGGCAGGCAGTTTCCAGGAGCTTCCGCCACTGATGGAATATCCGCATATCCCGGTCATGCCGGCCGAGACCATGGACGCGCTCGACGTCCGGCCCGGCGACGTCGTTCTTGACGCGACCGCGGGAATGGGCGGCCACAGCGCGCTGATACTCGAACGGCTCGGTGAAAACGGCAGGCTGATATGCTTCGACGAGGATCCGGAAGCGATCTCCGTACTCAATGGCAGGTTCGGCTCCGATCCGCGGGTGACGGTCGTAAACACGAATTTTTCCCGGGTAAAGACCGCGCTGGGCGAGATGGGCGTCGCCCGCGTGGACAGGGTCCTTGCCGATCTCGGCGTAAGCTCTCTGCAGCTCGACACCCCTGAACGCGGTTTTTCCTACGTTCACGACGGCCCCCTGCTGATGTCGTTCGACAGGAACGGCAAAAGGACGGCGGGGGAGCTTATCAACACTCTGCCGAAGCAGGAGCTCATAAGGATCCTGCGCGACTACGGGGAGGAAAGATTCGCCCCGCAGATCGCCGCCGTCATCATCCGCGCCCGTGAAAGAAAACCGCTGGAGACCACGGGCGAGCTCGCGGAGATCGTAAAAACCGCGATCCCCCAGAAATCCCGCAGGACGGGCGGCAATCCCTGCAAAAGGACGTTTCAGGCCTTCAGGATAGCCACCACGGGAGAGCTTGACGTGCTGCCCGGCGCGCTGAAGGATTTCTTCGACGTGACTTCAAAGGGCGGAAGAGTCGCCGTTATCACCTTCCACTCTCTCGAAGACAGGATCGTGAAGTATTATTTCCGTGAACTGACGGTTTCGTGCACGTGTCCGCCGGAAAGTCCGGTCTGCGTGTGCGGGACGGTGCAGAAGGCGCGGCTGCTGTTTTCTTCCAGGACGGCGAGCCCCGCAGAACAGCTTTCAAACCCGAGAAGCAAGAGCGCGAGACTTCGCGCTGTCGAAAAGCTTGTATAGATTATTTCCCTGATCAATCCGCCGGAGGAGCAGAACAATGGACGACGTTCGGAAAGAAGAACTCGACATTTTCACAGACATTGATTCGTTTCTTGACGGGCTTGTCGCTTATGACGCCAACGGGGCTGTCACAACGGCGGGCATATATAGGTCTGACGACTTCTCAGCCGGAGTCGCCGTAGGAGAAAACGCGCGATACGGCGCAGGTACCGTCGGCCGCGGCCGCAGCCAGGCAGCGCTCCGGACGGCTCAGACGGCCGCTTTGCCCCGGTCCGCGCCTGCCGTCGGATATCCGACGGCTCCCGCAGGGATACCTGTCGAACCGGTCCGCATAAAGACCGCCGGCGACGCCTCCATAACGTGGCGTCCCTTCAGGCATTTCAGGATATTTGAGATCCTCACAGATTACGGTCTCATGACCTGTATCAGATATATGATAAAGGGTTACGACCCCGTGACCCAGTCGGAAAAAGATGTTTATCCGGGAATGGATGAGCCCTCCAGAAAAGAACGCTCCGGGGCGGCGGCGCTCCACGCGATCGTGAAAACGGTCAAGTGGGCGGCAGTGTTTACCGCCGTCCTGTCGTTCTTTTACGTCGGCGTCCGTTACCGTCTTGAAAAACTGGAGACCTCGAAGGAGATAGCCGCTCTCGAGGAGCAGCTTGATGCCTACCGCTCGCAGGAGGCGTATATCGCCTCCGCCCTGGCCTCCCGTTTCACACATGACGAGATAGCCGATTACGCTCAGAACTACCTCGGCATGGTGAGATGCACGGCAGATCACAAGATATACGTCGACACCTCGCTCGCGTCGGGTTCGTCCGGCGGGTTCGTCGGGGATTTCCTGCCTGTCGGATATATCGGTTCGCAGGATGCGGATGCTCCGGACGCCGCCGCAGGCGCACAGGAAGCCGACGCCGCGGCGCAGGGAGAAGCGTCCGCCGGGGAGAAGCCCGCAAGCGACCTGCTCGAGGGCCTGAGATCGCTGTTTGACTGAAGTCAGTCGGAGAATTCGGTATGCCTGAACGCAGAGAAAAGAAAAAAACGGTACAAAAGTACAACAGCCCGCGATACAAGTATCCGCTGTCGGGCCTTTTGGCTCTTTTTCTTTTACTCCTCATAATCGGCGCGGGAGGACTTATCCGTATCGGCGCCGTCAAAGCTGACAAATATAAGCTTGCCTCGCAGTACACGCTCGTGTCCGACTCCGTTCTGACGCCTCAGAGGGGCTCTATCTATGACGCGGACATGAACGTCCTTGCCCGTACCGCCCTGCTTTACGACTGCTTTATCGACGCCGGTACTCTCAACGGCGCGATTAGCGAGGCGGTCTCTCAGGACGAGCTTGCCGCCGAGGAATGGAACAAAAAGAGCGCGGGCAAAAAGAAAAACGAAAGCTTCGACGAGCACGCCAACGAAAGCCTTCTGCGCGACAACCTCGAAGAGCTCTATGCCCGTCTGGTCGACACGCTCGGGGTCGAAAGGGAACGGATCGATTCCGCTCTTGAGACGAATACCCACTACACGGTGCTCAAAAAAGAGGTCTCCGCGGAAGCGATGGAAAACATACTGTCGCTGACGAGCGAGCTGAGAAAACGCGAGGGGAACGCGAAGAGCCCGTATTTCAACGTGTCGAGCTTCATAGGCTTCGACAAGAACTACAAGCGTTATTACCCTGCCGGCTCGTTCGCGTCGCAGGTCGTCGGCTTCACTAC
>JAILDS010000205.1 GCA_024689165.1 Clostridia bacterium | reverse complement strand
ACGGCGGCGCCGGCAAAACATCCTGCCGTTATGACCGCGGCCTTCGGGATACCGGTTTTTTGCGGGTCCGGTTCTTTCGTCGAAGGAAGAACGGACGCCTGTTCCGCCGTCGAGGAGGCGGACGTTCCCGCGCCGTCGTCGGCAGCCGGGTCGGTCCCTTCGCCCTGCGCCGTCGTCACGGGCGGTACCGACGCGGGCGCGGCGGCGATTATTTTCGCGGGCAGCTCCGCGTGCCCTTCGGGCATGAGAGATTCCCACAGGGCGAACAGGTCGGCCTCGTCGTTGGAAATATTATAGAACTCTTCGTAAGCAGTGCTGACAAAAAAGGCGTCCTCTCTGCCGTCGAGCTGCGCGAGCAGGTTCTCGCGGAACTCGCCGAGCACGTAAAGAAGGCTCAGCCTGTCGCCGGGCACGGGGTCGAGCAGCTTCCCGACGGCTTCCGGCGAGCAGAGCGGCGTGCAGCCGTCGCGAAGGATATACGGCTCAAGAGATTCCGTTATCGAACGGAAAAGCGGTTCGATCGACTCCGGGCTGAGAAAGCCGCCGCAGATCCCGCGGATATAGTCGTGGTATTTCTCCCTGTTTTCCGGGTCCCGCATGAGCAGGTCGAAAACGCTCGTCTCTTTTTTTCCGCTTGTGAAGCGGTCTATCCCGTCTTCGGTATAAGAGGCGCAGAAGGCGTCCGACAGGTCCCAGGGGACGAGGTCGAAGACCCCGCCATGCTCGTACAGGATGAAGTTGCGGCGGTTGTCGAGGATGGAGTCGACCGCGCCGGTGGCAGAAACGCAGGCGAAGAACCTGAGCCATTCGTCGACGTCGATGTATTGTTCATAGCCCTCGCCGCTGTCGAGCGCCGTAAGCAGCCTGTCAAGGGCGCCGGTGTCGGTCCCGGTCTTGACGAAAAGCGGGCCGAACCAGTCGGTGTCGATGATCTCGGCTTCCTTGTTGTAGTCGGTCGATTTATAAGCGCAGCCGACGTTTTTGCCGAAATTCTTTTTGAAGAAGCGTTTGTTCGTGTCCTCCACGGCGAGGTAGAGGCTGAAATCGACGCCGTTGAAGCTGACGAAGCTCAGCTCGTGCTCCGGCGTCGGAATGCTCATGGACTCAAAAAGCTCCAGACCGATGTATTCCGCCAGCAGAAAATACAGAGAAAAGCTGCTGATAAACTTTACGTCCTTGTTGTTCAAGACGCCGTCGAAGGCGTTCCCGTCCGAAAACACGAGCTCGAAGGGAATTCGCCTCGAGCTTGTGCGGATGCCGAGCCTTTTTGTGAAATTGCCCCGGATGTTCACCGTCGCGCTGCGCGCCGCTTTGCTTCCGATCCCGACGAGCGTCGGATACCTGACCTTCGAAGCGTTCTTCGTCAGCCTTTCGTAATCGTCCGCCGTTATGCGGATATCCACCTCGGCAACAGAAACACCGCCGTCGGAGGACGCCCCGGCGGCGGAAAAAGCGGAAAAGGTATCGAAAACAAGTGTCGCGCAGAGCAGCGCGGGGATAAGTCGGCGCAAAAAACGGCTGAATGCTTTCATGTCAGTCGGCCCCCTGCGCCGACAGGGCGTTTACCATATCGTCTTCTTTGCGACGTCCATGAGGGCGGAGGCGAGGAACTCGTCGACCGTCTTCACGGCGCTCTCCTCGCTGCCCCTGCGGCGGACGGAGACCGTGCCGTCGGCGGCTTCGTTGTCGCCGATGACAAGCAGGTAGGGTATCCTCTTGTTCCTTGCTTCCCTGAGCTTGTAGCCGAGCTTTTCGCTCCTGTCGTCGACGGTGACGCGCAGGCCGGCGGCGTCGAGCTGATCGGCAACGGCCTTCGCGGCGTCGTGGTGCCTGTCGGCGATGGGCAGCACGCGGACCTGCTCGGGCGCGAGCCAGAGCGGGAAGGCGCCCGCGTATTTTTCGATCAGCAGCGCGAGGGTGCGCTCGTAGCAGCCGATGGACGTGCGGTGGATGATGTAGGGGTTCTTTTTCGTCCCGTCGCTGTCCGTGTACTCCATGCCGAACTTTTCGGCGAGCATCTGGTCGATCTGTATCGTGATGAGCGTGTCCTCCTTGCCGAACACGTTCTTTATCTGGATGTCGAGCTTCGGGCCGTAGAACGCCGCCTCGCCGACGCCGATCTTGTATTCGAGCCCGATGTCGTCGAGTATGTTCTTCATTATGCCCTGGGCCTCGTCCCACTGCTCGGGCGTGCCGATGTACTTCTCTCTGTCGTCCGGGTCCCACTGAGAGAAGCGGTAGGACACGTCGTCGTAGAGCCCGACTGTCTTGAGCATGAATATGGCGAGCTCGAGGCAGTTTTTGAATTCCTGCTCAAGCTGGTCCGGGCGGCACATAAGGTGCCCCTCGGAGATCGTGAACTGCCTTACGCGGATGAGGCCGTGCATCTCGCCGGAATCCTCGTTGCGGAAGAGCGTCGACGTCTCGTTGTATCTCAGCGGCAGATCCTTGTAGCTCCTGGCCTTGTTCAGGTACGCCTGGTACTGGAACGGGCAGGTCATCGGGCGCAGCGCAAGGCATTCCTTTTCCTCGTCATAGGGGTCGCCGAGGACGAACATGCCGTCGAGGTAGTGGTCCCAATGGCCGGAGATCTTGTAGAGCTCGCGCTTTGCCATGTAGGGCGTCTTCGTGAGCAGCCAGCCGCGCTTCTGCTCCTCGTCCTCCACGAAACGCTGCAGAAGCTGTATGACCCTCGCGCCGTTGGGGAGCAGGATGGGCAGGCCCTGGCCGATGTAGTCGACCGTCGTGAAGAATTCGAGCTCGCGGCCCAGCCTGTTGTGGTCGCGCTTCTTCGCCTCCTCGCGGGCGGCGAGGAATTCCTCGAGCTGCGCGGCTTTCGGGAATGCCGTGCCGTATATGCGCTGGAGCATCCTGTTCTTTTCGCTGCCGCGCCAGTAGGCGCCTGTCGCGCTCGTGAGCTTGAACGCCTTGACGAGGCCCGTGCTCATCAGGTGGGGGCCCGCGCAGAGCTCGGTGAACTCGCCCTGCTTATAAAAGCTCAGCGCCTCGCCCTTGCCGGCGTGCTCGGCGGCAAGCTCGAGCTTGTAGATCTCGCCCTTTTCCTCATAATAGGCCTTCGCCTCCTCATAGCTCATGGTGAAGCGCTCGAGGGGCAGGTCCTCCTTGACGATCTTCTTCATCTCGGCCTCGATCTTCTCGAGGTCGTCGGCGGTGAAGGGCTTTTCGGGGTCGAAATCATAGTAGAAGCCGTCGTCCGTCTTCGGGCCGATCGCGAGCTTCGCCTCCGGGAAAAGCCTTTTGACCGCCTGCGCCATTATGTGGGACGCCGTGTGGCGGTAGGCCCCGGCGCCGTAGGGGTCGTCGAAGGTCAGTATCTCAAGAGCGTCGCCGTCTTTTAGCTCGGTCCTCAGGTCGCAGTCGGCGCCGTTTATCCTCGCGGCGCAGGCCGCCTTGTAAAGCCCCGCGCCGAGAGCCTTCGCCGCGTCTGCGGCGCTCGACCCGGCGGCGAGCTCGATGATATCCCCGTTTTTGAGTGAGACGTTCATATTATACCTCCTGTATTATGACACACCGATAATATGATTATCATAACGATATGTTTATAATTTCTGGTTCCGCCCGTTCATTCGGGCCGGAGATGATCTTTCAGCGCGGAAGCGACGAATAGGCCACGTTGTCCGCGTCGGTGAACACACGCGCGATATCCTTTGAAAGCGCCTCGAAGGCCCGCCTCATGACGTCCTCACTGCTGGTGTCGATCTTTCCCTGATCGACGAGGTTCGTCACGCCGAGCAGCGCGCCGGTGATGACCTCCGCGACCACGCTGACGGAGCATTTCAGCGGCGCCCCGGATTTTTCATACGCTTCGAGAGACTCGGTTATCTCCGACAGGACGAGGTCATGGACCATCTGTTTTATGACATATGCGTTGACCGATTTCGTCGCCGTTTCGATGATCTTCCGGTTGTTGTTGACGAACAGCAGGAGCTCGCGCAGAAGCAGGATGTAATAGTCGATGACCGAGCGGCTCTCCGCAGACGACGGCAGGCTGCGCTTGAACTCGTCGAGGAGCTGTTTTATGCAGAAGCAGAAAAAGTCGTATTTATCGTCAAAATGCTTGTAAAACGTCGCTCTGTTGACCATCGCGCGCTCGCAGACGTCGGTTATCGTAAGGTCTTCAATGCTCCTCTGCGACACCAGTTCCAGAAAAGCGGTGTACAGCAGCTTATGAGTTCTTCTGACCCTCAGGTCCTCCTTTTTGCTCACAGACGGCACCTCCGAAAACAAACATTTTTGTAAGTTTAACACTTTTTTATACTATTGTCAATTATTAAACAATGCTATCGCCTGAAATTTTTTATTTCCGAAGCGAGCGCGGAGGGCGTCAGGTTTTCCGCCCAGAAGCGGGTGAAGTCCATAACCCGGACGGGGCCCTTCGGGTCGGTCCTGTTGAGCTTCGCGGGGACGATCCCAATGGACCCGAACATCGGCGTCAGCGCCTCGAAAGCCGTTCTGAACGCCGCGTAGGATGTTTCACGTGAAACACGGCCGCCGTTCCAGGCGATGTCCGCAATGGCCGCCGCGCGGGGGTACATCATGAAGCCGACGCGGCGCATGTCGTGAGCGTAGCTCGACCAGAGAGCCGCTTCGATCCCGAGCAGCCTTTCGCGGGGGATAAAGTCCTCGGGGCGGTATGAAAAGCACTTTTTCAGCGGGGTCTGGGCGTAGGAATAGTCGGTGTAGCAGTACGGCAGCTCCGACAGGATGACCCTGCCGCCGTTTTCGGCGAACTGCCGGACGGCGTCCTTGTCGCCGAACCAGTACTGCATGGCCGTGTCCTTCGCGACGGGCTCCGCGTCGTTCCAGCATATAGGCTTCTTCCCGTTTTTTCTGACGCGTTCCGCGAGAAGGTCGGTGAACCAGGAGCGGAGCTGCCCCGTCGTGGTGAAGCCCAGCGATTCCATGCGCTTTTTGCAGTCCGGACAGGTCTTCCAGTGCGCGTCGGGGGCTTCGTCTCCGCCGATATGCAGGTATTCGCCGTCGAAAAGCTTCGCGGTCTCGTCGATGAGAGAGAATACCGCTTCGATTGCGGCGTCCTTGCCGGGGCAGAGCACGTTTTCATATATTCCCGGCGCGGTCCTGACCTCGGAAGGCTCGCCGGAGCATGAGAATTCGGGGTAAGCCGCAAGAAATGCGGAGCAGTGGCCCGGGAAATCCAGCTCGGGGACGATCTGCACCCCTCTCGCGCGGGCGAAGGCGATAAGCTCGCGGACCTGCTCGCGCGTGTAGAAGCCGCCCGAGCTTATCCGCGAATGGTGCCGCCCGAAATCCGAGCCCGATCTGACCGAGCCGATCTCGGTAAGCCGCGGCAGGACCTCGCTTTCGAGCCGCCAGCCCTGGTCGTCCGTCAGATGCCAGTGGAAGCGGTTTAGCTTGAACATGCTCATGCAGTCGATGAGCGTTTTCAGCTCGTCCGTCTCAAAAAACGTCCGCGAGCAGTCGAACAGAAGCCCTCTGTACGGGTAGGTAGGCGCGTCCTCGATGATGCCGACAGGGAATCCGCAGCCCATGAAGGAGTACTGCGCCAGCGTGACCGCGCCCCAGCGGCCGCCCTCTGCGCCGCCGGAGACGATCTTTACGCCGGACTGCCTGATCTCAAGACGGTATGAGCCGTCGTCGGGCATGGAACCGTCCGGAACGTGCGTTACAGACGGCAGGCTGTCGAGCCTGCCGCCGCCGCGGTATATCCTTTTCGGCGCCGGGATCGGGTCCGGAGGCGCGGATGAAAGTCGGACCATTGCAGCAGTTCCTTTTTTCAGGGAGTAGGGGTTAGGGAGTAGGCTATAGTCAGTAGGCAGCAGGGATTAGGCAACTCCCTCAGTCGCTTCGCGACAGCTCCCTCTGAGATGGAGCCTTTAAAGCCTCCCTCCTTGAGGGAGGTGGCGCGCGTCAGCGCGGCGGAGGGAGTGATTCCAAGTATGAAGTATGAAGGATATCGGGGTCCCCGCGAAGATTTGCGAAGCAAAGGTTCGTGGGGAGAGGAGGAGCAACGAAGCTCGGCGAGCTTTTGGAGGCCTGCGACAAAACGAGCAAAGCGAAGTTTGCGACGACGAAGGGCCTGCGGCGCATTATAACCAACTCGCGAAGCGAGTTCCTTATAAAGCTATCTGCTATCAGCTATCCGCTATCCGCATATTACGAGCACAGCGAGTGCCAAGGTTCTGCCGCGAAGCGGCAGGGTCTTATCGTTTGTCTGCTTTCAGCTTGTCCCTTACGCCAGCTGCAGCGGCCTGTTGGGTATCAGCTTTTCCGCGCCGCCCATGTAGGGCCTGAGCGCTTCCGGCACGCTGACGGTGCCGTCGGCGTTGAGGTTGTTCTCAAGGAATGCTATGAGCATCCTGGGCGGGGCGACGACGGTGTTGTTGAGCGTATGGGCGAGGTATTTCTTCCCGTCCGCGCCGTTGACGCGTATCTTGAGCCTTCTCGCCTGGGCGTCGCCGAGGTTCGAGCAGGAGCCGACCTCGAAATACTTTTTCTGCCTGGGCGACCACGCCTCCACGTCGAGGGATTTGACCTTGAGATCCGCCAGGTCGCCGGAGCAGCATTCGAGTGTCCTGACCGGGATATCGAGGCTTCTGAACAGGTCGACGGTGTTGCGCCAGAGCTGTTCGTACCACTTTTCGCTCTCTTCGGGGCGGCAGATGACGATCATTTCCTGCTTTTCGAACTGGTGGATGCGGTAAACGCCGCGTTCCTCTATGCCGTGGGCGCCTTTTTCCTTTCGGAAGCAGGGTGAATAGCTTGTCAATGTCAGCGGTAGGGCGCTTTCGTCGATTATCCTGTCGATATACCTGCCGATCATCGAGTGCTCGCTGGTGCCGATAAGGTAGAGATCCTCGCCCTCGATCTTGTACATCATGGCGTCCATCTCGGCAAAGCTCATAACGCCCTGCACGACGGCGGAGCGGATCATGAACGGCGGCACGACGTACGTGAAGCCGCGGCCGATCATGAAATCGCGGGCGTAGGAGATGACAGCGGAGTGAATCCGGGCGATATCGCCGGAGAGGTAGTAGAACCCGTTGCCGGCCACGCGGTGAGCGGAATCGAGGTCAAGACCCTCGAAGCTCTCCATGATGTCGGTGTGATAGGGCACCTCGAAGTCCGGCACGGCGGGCTCGCCGAACCGCTCGAGCTCTACGTTGTGCGTGTCGTCCGGCCCGAGGGGCACCGTGTCGGCTATGAACTGCGGGATGATCATCATTATTTTGTTGATCTTCTCGCTGAGCTCGTCCTCGAGCTTTTCGGTGTCGGCGAGCTCCTGCGCGCGCTCGGCGACGAGCTTTTTCTGCGCCTCCGCCTCCTCGCGCTTCCCCTGCGCCATAAGGGCGCCTATCTGCTTGGAATCCTTATTGCGGGACGCTCTGAGAGAGTCGGCCTTCGTCTTGGCGGCGCGGTAGCGCTCGTCAAGCTCAAGCACCTCGTCCACGAGCGGGAGCTTCGCGTCCTG
>JAILDS010000129.1 GCA_024689165.1 Clostridia bacterium | reverse complement strand
CATGTAGAAGGAGAATGCGAGACGCATCGCGGAGGAGGCGGGACTTAATATAGCCACAAAGCCCGAATCGCAGGATATCTGTTTCGTCCCGGACGGAGATTATGCGGGCTTCATCGAAAAAAAAGCCGTCGAACGCATCCCCGGTGAGGGAAACTTCATCGACGGGAACGGCAGCGTTCTGGGCGTTCACCGCGGGATAATACACTACACCGTAGGTCAGCGCAGGGGGCTGAGACTGCCGCTCGGGTATCCCGCTTACGTCAAGGAGATACGCGCCGACGATAATACCGTCGTCGTCGCGCCCGAATCATCCCTGTTCTGCGGGACGGTTTTCGTACGTGACGTGAATTTTATGAGCATACCGTGCCCGGAGCCGGGTGAAAAGATCTCCTGTCTAGCCAAGATACGCTACCGTCATCCGGCTCAGGAGGCTTGTGTCGAACGCTGCCCCGACCCGGGGAACGGAGAAACCCTGTTCAGGATAGATTTTGCCGGACCCGTCCGCGCGCCTGCGCCGGGACAGTCTGCAGTTTTTTACGACGAACAGGACCGCGTCGTCGGAGGGGGAGTCATCGTTGCCCAATTGTAACAAAACCTTTGCTTTTTTGCTCTTGCAAAAAGCCTGACGCGCGGTTATAATGTGAAAAACGTGATTTTTTGAACGAAAGGACAATAAATGATGAAATCGGCTAAAAAGCTTACCGCTCTGCTTCTCGCGGGTCTGATGGTCTTCGCTTTCGGCTTCTCCGCTTTCGCTGACGACGCGTCCGGCGTCGGTGAAGATTCCAATCCGGTCCATCTCATGAGTTACCCCGAAAAGCACGAGGGTTACAGGATCGTTCCCTGCGACGCGGCCGGCAATACCGACGACAGCATGGGCTTTTACGTCGAGGACGGCGGAACGTTCTATTTCAAGATAACCCTCAACAACGCGAACAAATACGCCCCTCAGTACGACTGGGAAAAGACGTCGAACATGATGGACGAGAACAGGGCTGTCAGGTATTACCAGACCGGCGCCGTGGTCTTCACCGGCGCTGAGGATCTCTTCTCCTCCGACGGCAGCTCCGAGCTCCTGTCCGTAGACGTATACCATGATATCGAGCCCGACTCCAACGGCGTTTACGCTATAGAGAACATCAACTGCGACATCACGATCGACGCGATACACGTCCAGAAGGTGCAGTACACCAAGATCACCGGTCTGCTCCGGTTCATCTTCAATATCTTATTCGGTCTGTTCGGCGCTATAGCCGGCGCGTTCAAGAGCTGACGGCAATACGGTCTGCTTCACATATCATATCCCCCCGCCTTGATTAGGCGGGGGGATGGTTTTTAAGCGGGTGGGGGACAGTTTTTAAGATTATACGTTGAACCTGAACAGGACCACGTCGCCGTCCTGCATGACGTATTCCTTGCCCTCGCTGCGCATAAGGCCCTTTTCCTTAACGGCGGCGGCGGAGCCTTCCCGGACGAGGTCGCTGAAGGAGATCACCTCGGCGCGGATGAATCCGCGCTCAAAGTCGGTGTGTATCTTCCCGGCTGCCTGAGGGGCTTTCGTTCCTTTTTTTATAGTCCACGCGCGGCATTCATCCTCCCCGGCGGTGAGGAAGGACATCAGACCCAGAAGGTCGTAAGAGGTTTTGATGAGCCTCTCGAGACCGCCGTCGGAAACGCCGAGATCCTCAAGGAACATGGCCCGTTCCTCGCTGTCGAGCTCGGCGAGCTGGCTTTCAAGCTCCGCGCAGATGGGCAGCACGGACGAACCCTCCGCGGCGGCTTTCTTTTTGACCGCCGCGAAGCCGGGGTTGTTGTCGCAGCCGTTCCTGAAGTCGTCCTCGCTGAGGTTGCAGGCGTAGATGACCGGCTTTGCCGACAGCAGGGACAGCTCGCTCAGAAGCGATCTTTCATCGTCGGAGAGATCGAGCGCGCGCGCAGACACGCCGTCGTTGAGCGCGTCGATAAGGCGCTGCTCCGTCTCGACGGCGGCGGCAAGCTTTTTGTCGCCCTTCATGGCTTTCGTGTCCTTATCGAGCCTGCGTTTCGCGGACTCGACGTCCGCCATCACAAGCTCAAGCTCTATCGTTTCAATGTCGCGGAGCGGGTCGACTGAGCCCTCGACGTGGATGATATTGTCGTTCTCAAAGCATCTGACGACGTGGATTATCGCGTCGCACTCCCTGATGTTAGCGAGGAATTTGTTGCCGAGCCCCTCGCCGCGGGAGGCGCCCTTGACAAGCCCGGCTATATCGACGAATTCTATCGTCGCCGGAGTCTTTTTCTTCGGTTTGTACATATCGGCAAGCTTGTCGAGCCGCTCATCCGGCACGGGGACGATGCCCACGTTGGGGTCTATCGTGCAGAACGGGAAGTTCTCTGCCTGCGCTCCGTTGTTCGTCAGCGCGTTGAAAAGTGTACTCTTGCCCACATTGGGCAGTCCGACGATGCCTAATTTCATGCTTGTCTCCTTGCGGGGCTGAATATCTGTTGCAGCCATTATACACGAAAAAACCGATATTGCAAAACTTTTTTGTTTGTGTTAAAATAAATATAAGTGAGGAAGCGTTGAAAAGGGGCCGTTCGGCAGTTTCGCAGTGTCGGCAAACGCCCTTGACCCGACGCTCAGGTTTGAAAGGAGCAGTTATGAGACCGATACAGGTTGATTTTGACGCTAAAGGCGCGATGCGCGGTTCGGGGGTATATATCCCGCCCGAGAGAAAAGTTCTCAAAATAGTGATAAGCGTCGTCGTTACGATCATCGCCGCCGGCGTGCTTTATTATTTCATGATGCCCGCCATGAACCCGAAGGATATGCAGTTCTATTATTACTTCGGCGCGGTGGCTCTTACATACGTCGTCGCCACGGCTCTGACGAGCAAGGCGTTCTTCCGCCCGGAGTACGTCCCGTATCTTAAAAAGCAGTCGATAGTTCCCGCGGTCATCGTCGGTATCCTGCTCGTAATCGCGCTGATAGGCTTTATATCGTCCGCGGCTCTGTTCAGGTCCCGCTCCTACGCGAAGCTGATGACGGTCGAAGAACAGGACTTTTCGGATTCCGTGACGGACATCAAGAATATAACCGATTTCAACGGTGTTCCCCTGATCGACCGTCAGGCCGCCGAGGTCCTTGCGGGCAAATCGTTGGGCGACCTTGCCTCCATGGGGCTTGAATCTCAGTTTACTGTCGCGAACTCGTACTCTACGCAGATCAACTACCACGGCGCGCCCTACCGTGTGTTCCCGCTCGGCTACGGCAACATTTTCAAATGGCTGAACAACGTGCGCGACGGTATCCCGGGTTATATCACGGTCAATATGAACACGCAGGTCGCCGAGTTCGTCAAGGTCGAGGGCGGCATGAAATACAGCCCCGCCGAGCACTTCAACAGGCTGCTCAAAAGGCACCTTCGGTTCAACTACCCGACCTATATCTTCGGCACGGAGACGCTTGAAATAGATGAAAACGGAACGCCGTACTGGGTCTGCGAGCACATAGACAAAAAGGTCGGTCTTTTCGGCGGCAACGAGGTCGTAGGCACGGTGCTCGTTGACGCTGTTACCGGCGAATGCCGCTATTTCACCACCGAGGAATGCGCCGCCGGCACCGGTAACGACGGCACGGCTCTCGGCTGGCTCGACGGTATCTACGACGCGGATCTTCTGACTCAGCAGTATAATTATCTGGGCAAATATTCCAACGGCTTCTTCAACGCCTACATCTTCCAGTCCGAGGTGCGCTCCACCACGGCAGGCTACAGCTACCTTGCCATGAACGACGACGTCTATATGTATACCGGCGTCACTTCCGTTACCACCGACGACTCGATAATCGGCTTCCTGCTCGTCAACCAGCGCACGAAGGAGGCGTCCTTCTACGCTCAGTCCGGTACCACTGAGGCCGGAGCTCAGGGCTCTGCCGAGGGCATCGTTTCGGATAAAAAGTGGAAGGCGACCTTCCCGCTGCTGATCAACCTCGACGGGGAGGCGACCTATTTCATGGCCCTCAAGGACAGCAGCAACATCATCAAGTCCTACGCCATGGTCAACGTCGCTCAGGTCGGCGACGCGGTCAGGAGCCCCGGCGACGACGACCCGTCCGTCGCGTCGTGCCTGTCAGCGTACATTTCCAAGCTTGCCGCCAGAGATGTTATACTTAATATCAATATGACAGGCAAGGTGGCGGCCGACGAGATCAGCGGCGACGACGGCGGCGAAACGGCGGAGCTGCAGCACGTCGGCGGCGAGATCACCGATATCCGGAGTTCCGTTATCTCCGGTACTACGTACTACTACGTCACGTTTTCGGATTCCGACGTTTACTACGCGCTGAGCGCGGCTGTTTATCCCGAAGCGGCTCTTCTTGACGTGGGCGACACCGTTGAGCTAAGCTACGCCGAAAGCGAAGGGGCTATCGTCAGCGCGGATATAGCCGAACAGAGCTGATGGACGCGAAAAAGAAACGCATAGTCGTCAAGGTCGGGACTTCGACGCTGACCTATGAGGACGGCAACCTGAATTTCCGCAGGATAGACCGCCTTGCCATGGCGATATCCTCGCTGATGAACATGGGCAACGAGCTGGTGCTCGTTTCCTCCGGTGCCATCGCGGTGGGCGTGTCCAAGCTGAGGCTCCCCGAAAAGCCGAAGGAGCTGAGGATGAAGCAGGCGGCGGCTTCCGTCGGGCAGTGCGAGCTGATACACATCTACGACAAGTTTTTCGGCGAGTACGGCAAGACGGTAGGCCAGATCCTGCTCAACGGCGAGGACGTGGACGATCCGAAAAAACGCCTGAACCTTACGAATACGTTCGAGTCGCTGCTTGAAAAGGGCATTCTGCCGATCGTTAACGAGAACGACTCGGTCAACTGCGCCGAGATTGAGAGCGACAAGAAGATATTCGGCGACAACGACGGCCTGTCCGCCCTTGTCGCGGTGATGTGCGGGGCAGATCTTCTGATCCTGCTGTCGGATATCGACGGGCTGTACGACGGCGACCCGAGGACGAATCCGGAGGCGCGGTTCATCAGCCGGGTAGACGATGTCTCGACTGTGGTCGGGCTTGCGGGCGGCGCCGGCTCAAGGCGCGGCACCGGCGGGATGATAACCAAGCTCGAGGCCGCAAAGACTGCGACCGACAACGGGATCGACATGATAATCACAAACGGTTCCCGTCCGGAAAATCTGTTCGATATAGCGGAACATCGCGTCGTAGGGACGCTGTTTAAGGCAAAAAAGGAGGCATCGGTATGTACTATCCCATGAAAGTCGCGGGGCTTGACAGAAAACTGCCCCTGTGCCGTATAACGGACGATCTTTATATCGGCGGGTTCGTTATTCTCGGCGACCCGGAGCTTTGCGAGGCGTGCGCCCGCGCTATGCTTGAAAAAGCGCCGGAGTACGACTATATCCTTACCGCCGAGACGAAGGGCATCCCTCTGGCGCACGAGATGGCGCGGCTTCACGGCGACAAGAAATTCATCGTCACCAGAAAGAGCCCCAAGCTGTACATGAAGGACGTTTTTTCCGCCGACGTGCGTTCAATCACCACCGC
>JAILDS010000188.1 GCA_024689165.1 Clostridia bacterium | reverse complement strand
CAATATACCGGGCGACGTTTTTGACGAACTGACGGCGTATCAGCATCTGATGCTTCGCGGTCCGGACGACTCAGTCAGATACGCGGAATTCAATCACGATCTTCATGGTTTTTTTGTGTCTGCTATGAAAGGTCAGGCCTGCGAGCTTAAGAGAATCAAAAATGTTGTTACCGTGATTCCGAATAAGCATTTTGATGGTTTCGCGGATTACGCAAAAAACGTTGTCTGGTTCGGCAGGCGCAGAGGAGACACTATGTATCACGAGCCTGAGATAAAACAGGATTTTATAATAGATGGGGAGAATTCTTGATGATACTGATTGTCGGCTGCGGCTTTTTGGGGTCATACCTTTTCAGGGAACTGACGGCGGCGACAACCGAAAAGGTGATCGCTGTCGCAAAAAATGTGAAAACTCTGCCGCGCGCGGAATCATCCGCAAACTTATCAGAATACAACAGCAGCGCCCTCAGGATCGAATCATGTGACGTGACGGATCAAAAAGACGTTGCTTCTCTTGCGGAAAAGTGCCGCGGAGAAAAAACGACTGTCTTTTATTTTGCGGCTTGTCATAATATCGATTATGTATACTCACATCCGCTTGAGGCTCGAACCGTCAATATCGATGCGCTCAAAAGCTTTCTTGAAACGATCCCCGGCATAGACCGTTTTTTTTTCTCATCGACGGATTGCGTATACGGCGAGAATACTTCCGAGTTCCCGTTGTTTGATGAAACCGCCCCGCTTCGTCCTGTGAACGAGTATGGCAGACAGAAAGCGGATGCTGAGAGAATCGTTTCAGAACACGGCTTTATCAGTCTGAGGTTCGGTTATATGCTGGGGAAAGGTCTCTGCGGAAAGCCTCATTTTTATGACAATATCATCAGAAAAATGACATCCGGGGAACCGTTGGAGATGATAGACGGCATGGTCCGGTCTTTGCTGTCCTACAAAACAGCGTCTGAGCTTCTGGTTCCTCTGCTGAAAGTCCCGAAAAGCGAATTGCCCGGTGTGATCAACGTGTGTTCCGATACTTCAATGACAAAATATGAAACCGCTTTGTCCATTGCCGATAGTATAGGGATCGATAGCCCCGTTATCAAAAGGATCTCCGAAGATGAGGGGCGAAAATTCTTTCTTGACAACAGGGCTTCCTCTTCCGTTATGAGCAACGGTACTTTGAAACAACTTCTCGGGGTCGATGAAATAAAGTGGCAGCCCCAGGCATGCTGATAGATAGTTGATTTCTGCAAAAACAATCACAAACGTCGCGGCAATAACGATGATTGCCGCGACGTTGCCTTTTGAATATTTTTTCTCTTTTTTGTCAGTTCATTTTTATCCCTTCGAGCTCCTCTTCGGTCAGCTCGTCCGCATGTTCAAGGACGAAGTCGATATCGGAGGGTATCTCGCTGTCGAGCTCGCCGGGATCGGCGAAATTGAGGCCGCCCTCATACTCGTTCGGGTACCAGCCTGCCTGAGCGAGACGAGCGCGCTGTTCGAGTGTCTTCATCACGTAAATATGCTGCTTGTTGTTGTATCGCCAGAAAGCGTAAGGTGTCATCATCAGCGCGTGACCGATGAGGTCGAAGATCAGCGGAACGGCCAAGATATTGAACCTTGCCGAGTCTATGAAGAGGATCTCCCAGTTCGAGTTGAAGCCGTTGTGGAGCATGATGACCGGGATTATCAGCCCGATCAGAGTGGTCAGCGGTCCGGTGAACCAGCCGTAAACGCCCGAGAAGCCTTCGAGGCGCTCGCCGGACAGGTACATCTGGTAGTCGCCGAGTCTGTTGGACATATCCTGCTGGGCGACCTTCGTCACTTCCTCGATGAAGCCGCGCATCCACATCGTCGTATACAGTATGATCGCGCAGAGCGTGACGTTCTCACCGGTCAGAAACAGCGCGGCTATGCATATAGCTTCGGCGATGACAGTCGTGAACTGGTTGAATTCCTTCAGCGCCCTGTATGAGAACCTTTTCATGATCATAGGGGCGAAGAACGTCGGTATAGTGCCACGCGCTGTATATAATATTGTAAGAAGACTGTATTCAAGACCGCTCAGACGCAGGGTGTAAAGCTTTGCTATAGTGATTATGTCGAGCATGCCGTTGCCGAATGCGTCCAGAAGGTCGGCAATGACGTTGACCCAGCGGAATTTGTTGCGCGTGACCTCGGAAATGCCGTACCACAGAGATACGTTCTGTTTCTTCTCGAGCGGCGGCTGCGGTATCCTCTCCTTGACGTAGCGGGCGAAAAGCAGGGTGAGCAGCGCCGTGGGCACAAAGCAGGCGGGCAGTACCCAGCGGAAGAAGTTGATGTCGTCGAATTCGCCGAGAAGCGGTATGACGACTACGAATATTGAGTTGAGCAGATGCGATATCTTTACGGGATATGCCCTTATCCAGAGCCTTTCCTGCGGGTTCGGGCTCGCCATATATGCTGCGGACTGAAGAGTGTTGCTGAAGTCGAACATGCCGTAGAGGCTGAAAATAAGGTAAGCCAGCCAGAAGCGCTCCTCGACGTTGGCGATGTTGTATATCGGGAGCCAGCCCAAAAGGATGACGAAGGCGCATTTCTGGACCACGTTCGCGAAGAGGTTGTATTTGTATCTGCCGTATTTCGGAAGCAGCTTTTTGCGGAAGAATATGTTTCTCAGACCACCGTAGCCGTTGATAAGGCACTGGACGCCGAGGATCTTGAAAAAGCTGCTCATGGTTATGCCGGGGATCTTGTCGATAAGATTGTAAAGACCGCTGCCTGCGGGAATGAGCACTGAAACGTCGGTCAGAAGGAACAGAAGCCCGATGGCCGCGCCTATGCCGTAGATTATCCCGACCCTGCGCTCGGTCTTTTTTTCCATGGCGTTGAGATTGTCCGTAACCAGCCAGCCGATGAGCGTCCAAAGGTATCCGAGCGGAAGCCCGATGAGCCCCACGACAGAGAATGCGACGTAGGGAAGGTTGTAGTGGTACATTATAAGGAAGCAGGACGCGCCGAAGCCGAGATAGCCGAGCGGCGCCTGAGCGGCGTAGTTGAATGTAACGCCGCCGAATATCTGCATGTATTCCTTATAGGAGACGTAGTTCCCCTTCGAACGGTCCGGAGTGTTCCAGTGCTCCTTCACGTCTGAGACAAACGCTTTTACTCTGCCCTCAGCCATTTTATGCCGCCTCCTTTACCTGAGAATACAAGATCGGTACTTTTACGTAAAACATCTTTTTGATCCTCGGCGACCAGCTGTTGCCGAGCTTGACGTTTGCCTTTATTTCCGCCTCGGAAGCTTCCATGTGTATTTCGGGAGCTCCGGAACCGAAGAAAGCGTGATGGCCGATCTTCGTCACGCTTTTCGGGATGAAAACGTAGTCGACTGACTTGGAGTAGCTGAACGCGTCGGAGCCTATGGTGACCAGGGTCGACGGGAGGTCGAGCTTCGTCATCTGTTCACACCTGAAAAAGCCCATCGTCTCAATGTCGGTGATGCCCTCGTGCAGCTGAGCGTATTCCAGCCTTTCGCAATATGCGAAGCAAAGCTCGCCGATAACGGTCACCGTGTCGGGAAAATCAACTGAAAAACGGAAACGTTCCGCCTCCGGCTTGTTTTCTCCGTCTGCATCCTGATCGCTGTAAGCGGCGTCGATCTCTTCGGAATGCTCGTCAATGTAGTCGAGGAACGCCTCCGCGGCATCGACCGAGCTCAGCTCCGGCGCGCCGAGCTCGACCGCAAGAAGTGCGTAAGCGTGTCTCGCGGGACAGAACACGGCTCTTACGGGCTTGCCGTCCTCGAGCTCATAGAGGATGCCGTCGAGCACGGCATAATGCTCGTTGCCCTCCTCGACGAATATCCCGAAGAGCTTTTTACAGGAATAGAAGGACTTTCCGTCGATCTCCTCCACGTCTTTGCCGATATGTATAAACCGGAGGTACTCGTTGCCGGTGACCGCCCACTTCCTGACGACTGAAACAGGCTGTGAGGGATCGGGGTTTTCACCGTTTTCGTCCCTGAGACTATCGATCATCAGAACAGGATCGTTCTCGCCCCCGTTGAACTGATATAGCTGTATGCGGCCGTCGTCGAGAGTCCTGAACTCGAATTTATCCTGAGCCAGCGACGTGAAGCTGAAATACAGAGACAAACCGATAAAGGATAGGATCACGATAACGAAAAGCATCTTCATCTTCGTATTCTTCGCCCTTTTGGCCGCAGACGCTTTCATCTTCGGGTCGAACATGGGGTCGTACAACAGAGTCTTGTCCGTGAAATCTGTTTTTGTCGGTTCCATCTGACAGTCCTCTCTTATATTATGAAACAAAATCCTCTGATAATATATAGCGGCATAAGAAAAAAATCAAGTCGTGCGGAGCTGAAGAATCGATTTTTTCGGCAGTCGATTCGGTATTGACAAATCCTTTTGTCCGATAGTATCTTAAAAGCAGATGCGTGAGAGAGGTTTTTTTGATATGAATGCTGTCAGAAGATCGGTTTCTGTTTTTGCCGCTGCGGCGGTGCTCTTTGCTTTGCTTGTTCCGTTTGCCGGGGCTGAAAAGGATTTTTCCGACGCTTTGGAAGAATGTGATCTTGAGCTGGAGATCGGCCTTTTTGACGCTGGGGACGTAAAGATCAGAGTGGCACAGCTGCCGGACTACGGTGAAGACGGTTTTATTCTGTTCCTGCCCGCCGACTGTGGGCGTGAAAGCCTCACCGTATCTTTCCCTTACGACTGGATCGAGGTTAACGGGCAGAGACTTGCGTCGGGCGATCAGACAGACCGGTTCTCTGCCGACGGGGTGCTCGGAGTCAGAACTCCCGAAAAGGAATACAGCCTTAAAGTCGTTTCATCGGCAGAGCTCCCGTCGGTGTTTATTGATACGCAGAGCGGTTCTCTGATGAGTATCCATGCTGACAAAAGCCATAAGGAATCCGCTGTGCTCAGTACGGCTCAGGGCGGGGAAGTCGTACTTAATAACGCGGAGCTGGAGTTTATCAAGGGACGCGGCAATTCGAGCTGGCAGTCCGGCGAAAAGAGGAGCTACAACATTAAGTTTGAGAAAAAAACGTCTTTTCTCGGCATGTCGGAGGCAAAGAGGTGGGCTCTTGTCGGCAACAATCTTGATACGACGCTGCTTCACAATGCATCCGCTTATTCCGCCGCGAAGCTTGCGGATCTGCCCTTCGCGGTTGATTTCAGGTTTGTCGATCTCTACGTCAACGGAATTTACCGGGGCTGTTATTTGGTCTGCGAGAGGGTCGAGGTCGGCGAAAACCGGGTAAACATCAATGATCTTGACGACGCGAACCTTGAAGCCAATCCCGGGCTCGACATGTCCGCTGCGCAGAGGATCGAACAGACGAAAAACTATCCGCACACAGCATATTACGATATCCCGAACGATCCGGACGATATAAGCGGCGGCTATCTGCTTGAGTTCGAGTATCCCGACAAGTTTGCTTCAGAACCGGAATCGGCTTTTGTGACCAAAAACGGCTCCATGCTGCTGCTCCATTCCCCCAAACGCGCTACAGAAGCTGAGGTCAATTACGTCGCCGGGCTTTATGAAAAGCTTGAGGAGGCTCTGCTCAGCCCCGACGGGAAGGATCCCGAGGGAAAGAATTACACCGATTATATCGACGTCGATTCATTCGTCGCCGGCGCGCTCGTCTATGAGTACGCCGCAGATTCGGACCACGGGCTTACGAGCTGGTATATTTATCTCCCCCAGGGATCGGATAAGTTTTATATGGCGCCGCTGTGGGATTTCGACCAGGGATTTGAGAACCCGGAGGCGACTATTCGGAGCGTTTCATATCTCGCCGGGGTCAGACCGAGTAAGGACTACACATCTTTTATATATCTCCTCTGCTCTCACAGGGATTTTGTCGAACAAATGAGCGAGAGGTTCCTGACGCTGTCGACGGTTTTTGAAAACGAGCTGGCAGGCAGAGTTTCCGGGCTTTCGGAGCAGATCGCTTCTTCCGCGGCTATGGACAGACTGCGCTGGGGGTATGAGGTCTATCTGTCTCACGGGGTGGAGATCACCGATTATACCGCCCGCAGAGTCGTTTCCATGAGATCCGACTTTGAGAAACTCGACGAGCTGGTCGAGCAGGAAAAAACCGCAAATGATGAGCGCGCAGCGAGGGAAATAAAACGCATCGCAATACCGTACGTCGTCGCGGGCTGCGCTGCGGTATGTCTGTGCGCCGTCGTTGTTGTGGTATTGAAAAAGCGCAAGAAAACCGGTTCCGCGCCGAAAAAACAAAAAAAATCCGGAAAAATATGATTTGGGTATTGACAAGACCGTTTCAGCGTGTTAAAGTGTCAACAATTCAGAGGGAAGGAGCGCGACGAATGAAGCTTTATGCCGACAGTAAGTTCTTCGGGTTTAGCAACGGCTGGTGGTTCAGCCGTGAGTTTGTCGTGCCCGGAATGGAATAGGTAAGCCTCTGGATCAGGGATTCGGAAAAAAGGCTCCGTCCATTTTGGGCGGGGTCAACTTTTTGCTCTCCCGAGCGGAGGCGCCGCCGGGCGGCAGGGCAAGAGGGAAAAACAGAAAAGGAGAGAAAAGTCATGCAGAACAAGGAAATACCCTACAAGATCTACCTTGAAGAATCGGAGATGCCCCAGTATTGGTACAACGTCCGCGCGGACATGAAGACAAAGCCCGCGCCGCTGCTCAACCCCGGCACCCATGAGCCGATGAAGCCCGAGGAGCTTGCGGGCGTGTTCTGCGACGAGCTGATAAAGCAGGAGCTCGATAACGACACCCGTGAGTATCCCATCCCGCAGGAGATCCGTGACTTTTACAAGATGTACCGTCCGTCTCCGCTCGTCCGCGCCTATTGCCTTGAGGAAAAGCTGCAGACGCCTGCGAAGATCTACTATAAATTCGAGGGCAACAATACCTCCGGCAGCCACAAGCTCAATTCCGCCATCGCCCAGGCGTATTACGCCAAAAAACAGGGTCTCAAGGGCGTTACCACCGAGACCGGAGCAGGGCAGTGGGGCACCGCGCTTTCCATGGCGTGCTCTTACTTCGGACTCGACTGTAAGGTCTATATGGTCAAGGTCAGCTATGAGCAGAAGCCCTTCCGCCGCGAGGTGATGCGCGTATACGGCGCCTCCGTCACCCCGTCCCCGTCCGAGACGACGCAGGTCGGCAGGAAGATCCTCGCAGAGCATCCCGGAACCACCGGCTCTCTCGGATGCGCTATCAGCGAGGCTGTCGAGGTCGCCGTTTCCAATCCCGGATACCGCTACGTTCTCGGCAGCGTCCTCAACCAGGTGCTGCTGCACCAGAGTGTTATCGGCGTAGAGACCAAGATCGCCCTTGACAAGTACGGGATCAAGCCCGACATAATCATAGGCTGCGCCGGAGGCGGCTCGAACCTCGGCGGACTTATCTCTCCGTTTATGGGCGAAAAGCTCAGGGGAGAGGCGGACTACCGCATCATCGCCGTCGAGCCCGCGTCCTGCCCGAGCCTTACCCGCGGCGTTTACGCTTACGATTTCTGCGATACAGGCATGGTCTGCCCGCTCGCAAAGATGTACACTCTCGGCGCGGACTTCATTCCATCCGCAAACCATGCCGGCGGCCTGCGCTACCACGGCATGAGCCCGATCCTTTCGCAGCTTTACGACGACGGATATATGGATGCTGTCAGCGTTGAGCAGACAAAGGTCTTCGAAGCTGCGGAGCAGTTCGCGAGAGTCGAGGGCATCCTTCCCGCTCCCGAGAGCAGCCACGCGATCCGCGTCGCGATAGACGAGGCCATGAAGTGCAAGGAGACCGGCGAGGAGAAGACCATAGTCTTCGGACTTACAGGTACGGGTTATTTCGATATGGTCGCTTATGAAAAATATCATGAAGGCAGGATGGACGACTACATCCCGACCGACGAGGAGCTTGCAGCCTACAGAGCAAGGCTTCCTCAGGTCTGACAGGAGAGAAAACATGGAACACTATTACCAACCTGAGATCGAGTGCGCGCCGCGTGAGGAGATCGTCAGGCTCCAGAACGAGCGCCTCGTCAAACAGATCCGCCGGGTTTGGGACAACGTCCCTTATTACCGCAAAAAAATGGAGGACCACGGCGTGACGCCGGACGACATAAAGACTGTCGACGACCTCCACAAACTTCCGTTTTTGTCCAAATCCGACCTCAGGGATGCTTATCCTTACGGGCTTCTGGGCACGCCGCTGCGGGACGCGGTCAGGATACAGTCCACCTCCGGCACCACCGGCAAGAGGGTTGTTGCTTTCTATACCCGCCACGACATAGATCTGTGGGAGGACTGCTGCGCCCGCGCCATTTGTGCCGCAGGCGGAACGAACGAGGACGTTTGCCAGGTCTCCTACGGTTACGGACTGTTCACCGGCGGTCCCGGCCTCAACGGCGGCAGCCACAAGGTGGGCTGCCTGACCGTCCCCACCAGCTCCGGCAACACCGACAGGCAGATCATGTTCATTCAGGATCTCGGAGCCACCATCCTCTGCTGTACCCCGAGCTACGCCGCGTATCTCGGAGAGCGGATGAAGGAAATGGGCCTCGGACCCGACGATATTCCCCTGAAGGCGGGTATCTTCGGCGCCGAAGCGTGGAGCGAGGAGATGCGCCGCGACATCCAGAACACCCTGGGTATCAAGGCGTACGACATATACGGCCTCACCGAGCTGTCCGGTCCCGGCGTCGCGTTCGAGTGCTCGGACCAGCACGGGATGCACATCAATGAGGATCACTTCATCGCGGAGATAATCGATCCCGATACCGGAGAGGTCCTCCCGGAGGGCACAGAGGGAGAGCTCGTGTTCACCGCGATAGACAAGGAAGCCTTCCCGATGATCCGCTACCGGACCCGCGACATCTGCTCGCTCAGCCGTGAAAAATGCTCCTGCGGCAGGACTCACGTGCGCATGAGCAAGCCCAAGGGCAGAAGCGACGATATGCTCATCATCAGGGGCGTGAACGTGTTCCCGAGCCAGATAGAGACCGTGCTGCTCAACCACGGCTACGCGGCGAATTATCAGATCATAGTGGACCGAGTCAACAATACCGATACATTCGACGTTCAGGTCGAGATGACGCCCGAGATGTTCACCGACAACGTCGGAGAGATCGAGTCGAGGCAGCGTGATCTTTCCGCCGGGCTCCAGTCCATGCTGGGCATCAAGGCGAAGGTCAGTCTCGTTGCGCCGAAGTCCATCGTCAGGAGCGAGGGCAAGGCCGTCCGGGTCATAGACAAAAGAAAAATATGACCGGCGAAACGAAGATCGATACCCTTGAGCAGGCGAGGGCATTCTTCAGAAACGACCGTTTTGCGACCGTCAACGGCATGACGATAGAGGATGCGGGGCCTGACCGCGCTGTCGTCAGGCTTGAGCTGAACGAGACCCATTACAACGCAGTCGGCGGTGTCATGGGCGGTGTCATGTTCACTTTGGCCGATTTCGCATGCGCCGTCGCCTCGAACTTCGGTACGGATACGGGCGTTTTTGTCTCGACAGGAGCGGATATCAGCTATCTGCGCGGTACAAAAGGCAGCGTACTGACAGCAGAAGCCGTCTGTATAAAAAAAGGACGGAACATCAAGGTGTATGATATACCGGTGACGGACGACCTCGGCACGATGACGGCTAAAGCGACCTTTACGGTATTCGGGGTCCAATAAAACAACAGGGAGGACGATATGAGCGTTAAACAGATTTCCGTTTTTCTTGAAAACAAGCCCGGCAAGCTCAGTGAAATGACTGAACTGCTTGCGGCGAACAACATCGACATACGAGCCCTTTCTCTGGCCGAGACTAAGGATTTCGGCATAGTCCGCATGATCGTCGACGACGTTTATGAAGCAGTGAACGTGCTTAAGGACGGCGAATTCATAGCAAAGCTCACCCATGTGCTTGCTTACGCGGTCCCGGACGAGCCGGGCGGGCTCAACAAGCTGCTTGCCGCCTTCAACGCGGCGAAGGTCAATATCGAGTATATGTACGCATTCCTGGGCGGCGAGGACAGCAAGCACGCTTATATGATCTTCCGCGTTTCCGACGCGGACGCGTCCGCAGCCGCTGTCGCCGCGAACGGGTATAAGGCTCTGTCGCAGGATGATATAGCGAAGCTGTGACCATGGTGCGTTGAAAACGAAAAAACACGGGGCGGATCCTTTCCGCCTCGTGTTTTATTCGTATGTTCTTTTATTTGAGCACCTTGCGGTTGATCTTGCCGTTTGAGGTCTTCGGAATTTCGGCAACGATCTCGATCTTCTTCGGAACTTTATAAGCTTCCATCTTTGAAGCGAGGAATTTCTTCAGGTCGCCGATATCTATTTCAACGCGCCTTTCGGGGACGATGTTGAGCTTGGGGATCTTTCCGGTCATCCTGTCGTCTATACCGAAACAGGCGCACTCGGCTATGCCCTTGTACTGCATCACAACGTTTTCGACCTCGGTGGGGGCGATCTTCAGACCGCCGACGTTGATAACGTCGTCGGCTCTTCCGAGGACGTAAAGGAACCCGTCTTCATCGAAGTACCCGAGGTCGCTCGTTTTGACCCAGCCGTCCTTAAGAACGCCTGCTGTAAGCTCGGGAGCGTTGTAATAGCCGGTCATCACCGCTGAGCCGCCGAGCATTATTATGCCCTGGTTGTCTTTGGAGGATTCGATCTCGTTCCCGTCCTCATCAACAATCTTGGCCTTGGCGTTGATGTTCAGGCTGCCGACGCAGCAGATCCTGCCGGGGTACTTGGAATATTCGAACATCGAGACGTTCGCGACCTCGGAGGAGCCGTAGGCGAAAACGAGCTTTGTGTTCGGGAGGAGCTCGCAGAGCTTCTGCTTGTCGGCCTCCGGGAAGGGAGCCGCGCTGGTATGCACGTACTCTATCTGGTCGGCGTGAGCGGCAAGATCCTTGGCAGAAAGCAGAAGTATCATCCTGATGGCGCTGGGCGGAAGCAGCAGGTAATTCGCGTGGAACTCCGAGATAGCGCCGTAGAACTTCTTCAGGTTGGAAAGGCCTTCCAGAAGCACGACAGTGCCGCCGGCGAAAAGGGTGGAGTAGGTCTTTCGTATACCGTTGGCGTGATTGATCGGGACGGGGATGAGATAAACCGTAGTCTCTGTGATCTCCGAGCCCGTGATCAGATTTCCGCATGAAGCGAGAAGAGCGCGGTTGCTGATCATTACGCCCTTTGATTTGCCCGTGGTCCCGGTAGTGAAAAGTATATCGCAGACGGCCTCCGGGTCGGGCTCATCGAATTCGAACGAACAGTTTCCGTCGTCTGCGCCGGCGATATCCATCACCTCCGAGAAGGTGATGCGCGTGTATCTGCCGTCAACGTCGGCGTCTGTTATTATAACAGCGGCTTCTGTCTCCGAGGCTATGAGCTCGAGAGCGTCGACGGAGGCTGTTTTTTCGCACGGGACGTTGATGTTGCCCGAAAGCTGTATAGCGAGGTATGATACAACGGTGGGAATGTCCGAATTCGACTGGACCATGATCCTCGAGCCGGAGGGGAGACCGAGCCCTTTCAGGTGCTTCGCGAAGTTCTTTACCGCGTGATCGAGCTGAGCGTAGGTAATGGAACCCTTTTCATCATGGATGGCCGTCTTTTCGGGGAATTTCTGCGCGTTTGAGCAAATAGTGTTTGCTACGGTATTCATTTTACAAACCTTTCCGCGAGATGATCGCTGAATTGAAATCGGATATTACTATACAGGTTTTACTGAAAAAGCGCAACACATTTTTTATCGGCTCCGTCGAAAAAGACAGAGCCGATAAAAGAAACGGTTTCTGTTTTTAACCCGCGAGGGGGTAAAGCAGGGGAACAACGATACTCAGGATGATTATTGCCATAAGAGTTATCGGTCCGGCATATTTAACGAAATCGCTGAATCTGTATTTCGCGACCATGGACATCGCTATCGTGCTGTTCGCAAGAGGAGTGGCGACTGCCATTGCGCCGCTTATGGTCAGACCGACCGCGAAGGCGTAGCTGTTGAAACCGAGCCTGCCTGTTACCGAGAACACCACGGGAAGAACGATCGCGAGAACTGTGGAGTTCGACAGGAACTGAGTAAGGACGGTGACGAG
>JAILDS010000171.1 GCA_024689165.1 Clostridia bacterium | reverse complement strand
GCCAGGTCAGGCCTACCATCGTCACGTCGTCGAACTGAGGCGCTTCGCCCGTGAAAGCCTTTACGGCGGAGCCGACCTCTTTTATGAATAATTCGGGTTTATTGTCCGAAAGACGGTTGAGAGCTTCAAGCATCCTGTCCGTTCCGAACATTTCAGAGTCTCCGTTAGTCGCCTCGGGGACGCCGTCCGTATATACGAACAGGCTGCCGCCCCGCTCGAGCTGTATCTCATAGTCGCGGTAGCGCGCGCCCTCCATACCGGCGAGCACGAAGCCGTGTTTGTCCTTAAAAAGCTCGAATTTTCTGTCGGGACCGCATACGGCGGGGAATTCATGACCGGCGTTCGCGGCTGTTATCACGCCTGTTGAAAGATCGATTATCCCCAGCCAGCTCGTTACGAACATCTCCGCGTCGTTGCCCTCGCAGAGCTGGTTGTTCACGTCGGCGAGTATCTGGGCCGGCGTTCCGCCCTGCATGGCGCGGTTTTTGATCAGGGTCTTTGAGATGACCATGAACAGCGCCGCGGGCACGCCCTTGCCGGATACGTCCGCGATCACGAGCGCCAGACGGTTTTCATCCAGAAGGAAGAAGTCGTAGAAGTCCCCGCCTACCTCTTTTGCGGGCGTCATAGAGGCGAAAAGGTCGATCTCTTTTTTCTGCGGGAACGGTGGGAATATCCGCGGGAGCATATCCGCCTGGATCTGCGTCGCCACGTTCAGCTCCGCGCCTATGCGCTCCTTTTCGGCGGTGACGGCTTGAAGGTTCTCAGTGTAGAGCTTCAGGTCGTCCTGCATCTTGTTGAAGCCCCTCGCGAGGTCGCCGATCTCGTCGCGGGAATCGATATCCGATTTCGTGTCGAAATCGCCTTCGCCGGTGTTTTTTACCGTGTCGGTCAGCTTAATAATGGGCTTTGAGATGGTTCGCGAAACGAAATATACGGTAACCGCGACAAGCAGAGCGATAGCAAGTAAGGCAAGGACGGCCTTTATGATCTGAGATCTGAATTCATCGGCCATTTTCGCGCGCGCGTCGGCAAAAAGCCTGTCGGACTGCGTCGTGACGACGCCGATGGGCTCCCTTACCTCTTCCGCGTTGATCGCGGTGCAGAGCAGCCACTTTGTGGAGCGTATCTCACGGGCGGTCATATAGATCTCTTTGCCGTCCATTTCGGCAAGAAAAGCCTCTCCGTCGCCGTAGGCGCAGTCGTCGATCTTTTTGAGCACGCTTTCCGGGTCTGTAAAGTGGTCCTCAAAAGCGTTGTATATGCCGTCATGCTCTCTGACGTCGTCCATGAAAGAGCTGTACGCCACCAGATCTCTCGTCTTGCCGAGGATGAAGGTGGTACCCGTTTCACCGAGTCCGCTGCCTATGACGTTTGACATCATCTGCTCGAAATTGACGTCTGCGGCCACCACGGCTACGATATTTCCATCCGGGTCCTTTACGGCCATGGAAGCCGTTATGCACGGCCTGCCGTAGGAATCTATCTCTGTCTCCTTCCACATTACCTCATCGGGCGAGGACGTTGAGCTCAGGTACCAGTGCCGCTGCGTGACCACGTAGTTTTCAAGGTATACGTTGTTGTCCGTGAACTGATAGAAGATCCCGCTGGCGGTGCCGACGTAGAGATTATCGAGGAACCGGTCGTTGTATTTCATTATCGGAGCGAACTTTTCCTCCATATTCGAAATCAGCTTAAGTTCCTCGTACAGCTCTGCGCTCTCCGTTATCCCCGCGCTGAACATGTATCTCGCGGAGACCGTATCCGGCGCCTCGGACAGATGGACGGGGTCATAAGCGGTGTTCAGGTAATCAGACGGCGACGCGTAGAGCTTTTCGGCATATTCCGCCGACTGCATGACCGCGTCCGCCACGATGCTCAGGCGGGAATCCGTCACCTCTACCTGCATGTCCGCAAGTACGCCGAGCGAATCGGAATCCTGTGAGTACAGGCCTTCCTCTATGGTCTGCTCCGTGTCCGATCTTATTTCCTCATACAGCTGCTGTATGCTTTCCCTCAGACCGTTTATGACCGCGTACATCCCGGCGTACACGAGCAGCATGGTTCCCAGCGTCAGGGCGAGCATCGATATGATCAGTTTTTTGCCTATCTTCAAAGCGGTGTTCCTCCCGGAGGTTTTTATCGGGTCCTTTCAGACGACGCTGTTTTGCTCATTGCGGCACCTGCACTACAAAACTGCTCGTAAAACCGTGCCAATGCACGAATACACGGGTGTTCCCCGGGGCTACCGGATAAATGGTCGTTTCGACGATTTTGATCACCGACGTGTCATAGCCGTCGAAGCTCAGACCGGTCAGAAGCGGGAAACAGAAGCCGTCCGTGTCGAATGCCATGACCCAGATCTTTTCGCTCCCGCTGATAGTGTAAGACAGCTGTTCCGCCTTGATCATCAGGATATCGGGGACCGCGCTGACTTTTCTGCGGGAAACGACTGTGTCCGTACGGGTGATGATCGAAGTATCCTCCATTGGGGCGTCGGCAAGGGAAAGCGTGACCTTGTGCATCCTGGCCGCCCATGGCCAGTTCACCGCTTCCGCGCCGGCGTAGGCGTAGGAGAGATATACCGGGTCGCCAGCGCGCCGATATGGCCGTCCGCCCTGCCGGAGATGCCGCAGTTGTGGAGTTTTTTGCAGGTGTTATCCTTTACGAAACCGGCGCGGCGGAAGGTCAGCCCGTCGAAGGACTCCCAGACGGCGACGTAGCTTTCATCACTGAAGCGTCTTTCGGTAAAAACAGCGATAAAGCGGCCGTATTCGTCCGAGTACACCACGTCGGCGGAATCGCCGCCGTCCTTCGGAGGGATGCATTCGCCGTGGTGCTGCATCGTCGCGGGCCAGTTTACGTCCGTAGCGTCCGCCGTCGCGACGCGGGTCGCGGGGCCGTATTCGTCCCACCAGGTGTAGAAGATGTAAAGCGTGTCGCCCATAACGACGAACGAGGGCTCGGCGGCGCCGAAATACCCCGGGGTCCCGTCATAGGTGATGATCGGCGCGGAGGCGTCCGTGCTCCAGCCGTCGCCCGCCCATTTTTCAAGGAACGGCCCTTCCGGGTTCCTGCTCCTGGCGACGCAGGTACAGTTCGTCGAGTAGCCGATATAATACCAGCCGCCGAATTTTATCACGCCCGGGTCGCAGGCGCACGGCACGGGATCGAAGTCATAGGTCCCGGGCGTCGGCGTCACGGCGGTCACTTCTTTCGTGTATTTTTTGAAGTCGGAGGAATAACGCCTGTAGTTGACGACGTCGATGAAGTCCCCCGGGCCGTTCGAGGCGTACCAGACGTCAAGGCTTCCGTTGTAATTAAGGATCATAGTGGGTCCGTAGCGATAGCCGGCGTCGTCTTCGAAGCCGACGGGCTGAAAGGTGTCGAATTCCTCGTCGACCGTGGCTATCTGCACGTATTTCGTCTCGTCTCCCGGCTCTGTTGGCTCGCTCGGCGGAAAGTCGCCGCCCGCGATCTTCGGTGAAAACAGCAGCCCGAACAGGAACAACGGGACAAGGACCGTTTTCAGGATCTGATA
>JAILDS010000150.1 GCA_024689165.1 Clostridia bacterium | reverse complement strand
AGCCCGCCTCCTCCCCCGTCCTCAGCAAGGGCACCGCCGGGAGCCACAAGATCCAGGGCATCGGCGCGGGCTTCGTCCCCGCCGTACTGAACACCGACGTTTATGACGAGATCTTCAAGGCCGAGCCCGATGACGCGTTCGAGACCGCGAAGCTCCTCGCCAAGAAAGAGGGGATCTCTGTCGGCATCTCTTCCGGCGCCGCTTTGTTCGGAGCCATCAAGCTTGCGGAGCGCCCCGAGAACGAGGGCAAGGTCATCGTAGCCCTGCTTCCCGACAGCGGCGACAGATATTACTCGACCCCTCTCTTTGCGGATTGACACACTATATCTTTAATATTATTGCCTGCGGTCGAGCCTGTTGATTCAGGCACAGCCGCAGGCTGTTTCGTTGTTTCCGACTGTTGAATGAACTGACGGAGCGTGTTATAATCCCTATAAACAAACTGACATCGATCGACCTACTGTTACTTTTGATTTTGAAAAGGGGATAAAATGAGCAGTGAGATCATTGTCCACCCGATACCGCCGGTTTATGACGCCGACTCCTCCGTCCTCATCCTCGGCTCTTTCCCATCGGTGAAGTCTCGGGAGACCGCGTTCTTTTACGGACACGGGCAGAATCGTTTCTGGCGTGTCGTCGCCGCGGTCTTCGGCGAAAAGGTGCCCGAAAGCGTCGATGAGAAAAAAGCGATGCTCCTGAAGAACGGCATCGCGGTTTGGGACGTTATACGTTCCTGCGAGATCAGCGGCTCGGCGGACAGCAGCATACGAAACGTCGTTCCGAACGACGTCGGCCTCATCCTCCGCGCGAGCCGTGTCAGCCGTATCTTCACAAACGGTAAAAAGGCCGATGAGCTTTATCGGAAGTATCTTGAAGCCGAGACCGGCGTCAAAGCTGTCTGCCTGCCCTCGACAAGTCCGGCGAACGCCGCGTGGAGCCTTGACCGTCTGACGGAAAGATGGAGGGCCATAAAAGCAGACGGAGATGCCGGAATTTAAAAAGATATTATTCAAAGGAGAAACTTAAATGACAGCGCTGTCGATAGCTTTTTATCGTGCTCTTGCATGGATATTGTCGCTGCTCATTTCGGTGGGTCTGCCCCTGCGTATCAATGTCGGTTCGACCACTGTTACCGCGCATTCCGGCTGCATGGGGTTTGCCGATAATTCCATAGAGGCTATGGAGGCCGGTGTACGGGCAGGAGCGAATATAATCGAATTCGATCTGAATTTCACACGGAGCGGCGAGCCGGTCTTGTCACATGACGAGCCGAATGAAGATGGAGTCTTAGTTTCACCGGCGGAAGCTTTTTGCTTTTTGAGTGAGAACAAAAGCGTTTTGGCAAACGTCGACGTCAAAAGCACGCTGTACCTTGAAAAGCTTGTCCCGCTCGCGGAAAAATTCGGCGTGACAGAACAGCTTTTTATGACAGGACTCGATGAGAACGGTATCGCTGCCGTGAAGGAAAAATGTCCGGGCATCCCGTATTATCTCAACGTTTACGCGGATATCCATACGGACGTTCGGTCACTTGTCGATAAAGCGCTCGATCTCGGCGCTGTAGGGCTCAATCTTCCGTGGGAAAATGCTTCCCGCAGAATGGTCAGGCTCTGCCATCACGCCGGCCTTTTGGTTTCAGTCTGGACTGTGGACGAAACTCGCCCGATCATCGAAATGGCGCTCATCGGCGTCGATAACATCACCACACGCTGCCCCGACCTCGTCAGTTCGCTTATCCGCTGACGCGATTTTAGCCTTGTATTTAAAACGATACGTGGACCTTTCTTATTTACACGGGCTTTGGCCGTAGACCCAGTTGAGCCTTCCGTAAGGAGCGCTGTCGCCCTTAGTGTAGAATGAAGTGATGTTCCCTTCTTCGTAATTGTCTGCCCACTTGAAAGTGAAGCTCGCTTTTTCTCCGAGCCCGAGCAGGGCCTTCGGCACTTTCATCATCAGCATTTTTCCTTCAAAGCGGATCTCAGCCTCGCCTTTGCTTTCATAGTCGGCGCCGTCTATCGCTTCGACCGCGGTTTTTCCGTTTTCGGGCGCTGTGCGATTGACGCAGAAATCATAGCCCTCTTTGCCCCTTGTGTTGATGAACAGCGTCATCCAGCCCTTGTCCGCGGGAGCGGTGAGCCTGTCCGCCGTGTCGACGTAGATATAGAGGTTATCTTTGTCCTCGGTCACCTTCGCGCTCTTTATGTCGTTCCTGCCGGAATCATCGGTGTAGTAAGTGTCGCCGAAGCCTCGGCTGTCTCTGTCGAAGTTGTCGTTCACATAGTCCTTGTAGACGGCGGTGATCTTGTCGTCGTCCCACTGATCGAACGAGCCGTCGACGTCTATCGTTGTCATTTCGCCTGGAGGGAGCACTGCGGTGGTGCCTTTGAATCTCGCGATGTACTTGACAAGCTGCATGTAATAATTGTCGCCGAGCCTTCCTGCCGAAGGCTCAAGGTCGCGCGAATATTCCTCGTTGCAGTTGTCGATGAAAGCTATCGGTTCGCCCGGCTCATTGAGCCGCATCGCCGTCCACTCGTTGAAGCCCGTGACAAACACTATGTCCGGGTCGAGCTTGATGGCATATTCCCACTGCTCCGCGAAATTATATCCCTTCAGTATGGCGTCCTCTCTCGTGTCCTT
>JAILDS010000072.1 GCA_024689165.1 Clostridia bacterium | reverse complement strand
CTCACGGACAAGGTGATTTGTTTATGAAAAAGCTTGCGTCAATCCTCCTTGCCGCTCTGATAACAGCCGTCTGCTTCATGCCGACGGCTTTTGCGGATTATACCAATTCTATCCAGGAGGAACTCAACTGCAAGGCGCTGTATATGATATGCTCCGACAACAGTGAGGTCATTTACGCGAAGAACGAGTCGGAGCAGCTCAGCATAGCCTCTCTGACAAAGCTGATGACGGCCGCGGTGGTCCTCAAAAACGTTGAAGACCTTGAGGACACAGTGACCTGCTCTTACGAGGCGATCCATTCGCTCGACGGCACGAATTCCTCGGTTGCCGGGCTGTACGCGGACGAGGAGCTGACCGTCAAGCAGCTGCTGTACCTGCTGCTCGTGGGTTCCGCGAACGACGCCGCCAACGTTTTGGCGGAATACGTCGGTGGCACTATCGAAAGCTTTGTTGAGAAAATGAACGCCCTGAGCGCGGAGATAGGCTGTACGGACACGCATTTCACGAACGCCCACGGCCTTGACGAGGAGGGGCATTATTCTAGCGCGAAGGACGTTATGACCACTGCGCTTTTCTGCCTTGAATACCCTATATTCGAGACCATCATCGGTACGCGTGATTACGTCCTCGAGGAAACCAACCTTTCCGGTGAGCGCGAGTTTTCGAACACCAACAAGATGTTCTCAGGCATCAGCGATTACAAATACGAATACTGCACCGGCGGAAAGACCGGCACGACGACGGAAGCGGGCCAGTGCCTGTTCTCGATGGCTACCAAGGACGGTTATTCCTATATGTGCGTCGCGCTCGGAGGCGACATGATCGACTGCGACGACGACGGGGTCGAGGAACGTATGAACTACATCGACTCGAAGATCCTGTTCGACTGGGCCTTCGACAATCTTCGCCTTCGCACGGTCGCCGACGCGAACACCATCGTGACGGTCATCAGCGTGACCCTGTCAAAGGACGAGGACCACGTCAGGCTGATACCGCAGAACTCCGTTACAGCCCTCGTGCCGAAAAACATAAGCGCCGACGACGTGCTTATCGAGCCCGTGAAAGAAAAGACCGTTTCCACCGTCGAAGCCCCGGTGAAAGCCGGCGACGTGCTCGGAGCCGCTCAGATATACTACGCCGGGCACGTTATCGCGACGGTCGACCTCTGCGCCGCCGACAGCGCGCGGAGGAGCCTGCCCAAGCTGATACTCAACCGCGCGGGCAGACTGATCAAGCAGCCCATATTCATCATAGCCGTCGTCATCGCCGCTGTGTGCGCGATATTCTTCATCATCGCCGCGCGCCGGAGGCAGAAAAAGAGCGACCGGGTCAGGGTCGTTGGCGGCACGAGGCGCTGACGACAAACGCCGAAACAATAGAATACGCCCCGCTTTGCGGGGCGTATTTTTTGAATTTAAGATTACGGCAGGCGGAAGCCGGCGGCGAGGTACACGGAGTACCAGTCCTCCCGCGTCAGCGTGATCCCGGCGCCGGAAACCACCTCGCGCATCCTTTCGGGATTTACCGAACCGGAAATTAGCTGCATCCCAGCCGGGTGGCGGAGGATCCACGCCGCAGCGACGGCGGTCGGCGAAACGCCGTATTTGAGACCCAGCTCGTCGAGCCTGTCGTTGAGGGCGGAGTATTTTTCGCGGTCACCGACGAACGGCCCCTTGAAGAAGCCGCCCTGGAACGGCGACCACGCCTGAATGGTTATCCCGTTGATACGCATATATTCAAGCGCACCGCCGTCGTGCATCACGGATTCGTCGTTTTTCATATTGACGTTGAGTCCGGAGGTCACGAGACCCGATTCGGGGACTGAAAACTGGAGCTGGTCGGCAACGATCGGCTGTTTTACAGCCGTTCTGAGCAGCTCGATCTGCATCGGGCTGTGGTTTGATACGCCGAAGAAGCGAACCTTGCCGGAGCTTTCAAGCTCGTCGAACGCAGAAGCGACCTCCTCCGGCTCCATAAGCGTGTCAGGCCGGTGGAGCAGCAGCACGTCGACGTGGTCCGTGCGCAGCCTGCGAAGCGAGCCCTCCACCGATGACAGTATATGTTCCTTGGAAAAGTCGTAAAAGCCCCTTCGGATGCCGCATTTTGTCTGAAGGACTATCCTGTCCCGCAGCGACGGCGTTTCCGAGAGCCATTTGCCGAACAATTCCTCGCACCTGCCGCCGCCGTATATGTCCGCATGGTCGAACATATTTATCCCGAGCTCAAGCGCCGTACCGAGCACCCTGTCGACCGGGACCTTCGCGTCCGTGAGCCTCATGCAGCCCATGACGACCGCGCCCGCGCGCAGGCCCGACCCGAGAATCCTCTGTTCCATCCTCAGCACCTCCTGTCTTTATTTGCCTTTATAAGTCAATAGTCCCCCGGGACCCGGGGGACGAAGGACCCGCCTGATACCCGCTGTCAGGAAAGACACGGGGTTAGGCAAGGAAGCTCATTTCTTCACGACGTCGTCGCCGTAAATAGTCTTCCAGTCGTTTTTCATGGAGACGGGCACCCAGTCGAACTCGGCGCACATATCCTCCATTTTCTTTGCCTTCTCGAGGTTGCCGTTCTCGCGCTCTGTGTCGTCGCAGCAGAGCATGAACGCGAGGGAGCGGTACTGGTTGTCCGTGGTCACGTACTCGGCCATGGAAGCGTCTCCGGACGAGTTGCCGAAGGAAAGCACGGGCTGCTTGCCGATCTCCTGCATGATAACGGTCACCTTGTTCATTTTCAGGTTCTTGATAATGAAATCGCCGCCCAGAACAATCGTATCGTCGTCGTCATACACGTAATCGAGCCCGTCCGTGTCGCCCTGGTCGGGCGCGACAAGCGTCTCGTCCGAACCGATGATGAAATTGGGGGGAACGTTCAGCATCGAGTCATACACGATGCCGCGGACGATGAACCTGTCCGTTCCGCTGACGATATAGACGGTAAAGCCGTTCTCCTGAAGATACTCGACGACCTCAACCATCGGCAGATAGAAGCTCTCCGCTCTGGTCATGCCGGTATAGCTCGGCATAGCCTGTTTTTTGAACTCCTGGATGTAATCGTTGAACTCCTCCACGGTCATGCCCGCGAAGGCGGAGGCGACGGCCTTGCCGTGATCGACCTCGAGCCCCTCGGCGGCCTTGCCGGTCTCATTGAGGGTCTTGATCTTCTCCGCGACCTCGCGCTCGAAAGCGGAAGCCTTGTCCTTGTAATCCGGATCCTCGGTGACACGATAGAGAAGCAGTGTGTAATCAAAGTAATTCGGGTCGGTCTCGCAGTAGAGAGTGCCGTCCAGATCGAAGACGGCGATCCTGTCCTCTACCGGGATAAAGTCCTCGCCGTTTGAAAACGTCACGGCGTCGATATACTCGGTAAGGGCGGTCTTCGCCGCGGCGTCGTCCGTCCACAGCGACAGCGGGTCGACGGTATTCGCCGAAGTGCACCCGGCGAACAGCGACGCTGTCAGGACGAGGACAAGTGTGAGAGACAGTGCTTTTTTCATATTGCTTCCTTTCTGAAAGCTTCGGGTGAGCACCGCTGACGATGCGGCCGGCTCCGGGGTCGGCGCGGTAAACGGCAGCGGCTTTCACAGCTGCGGTCCTGCGGGTATCAGCCTGTCGGCATAACCGATCGTACCGCAATACCTGTGAAAACAAAAAACGCTGTCTGCAGGCTGCTATCGGCTGCCGGCAGACAAGCCGATAGCATATAGCGGATAGCAGACAGCGTCAAACAGTATACGCCTGCTTATTTCTTCTTCTCTTCCTTCTTCTCGAAGAGCTCCGGCTTGGTGACCTCGAGGATGCACATCTCGGAGGCGTCGCCGCGGCGGAAGCCCGTCTTTATCATACGAGTGTAACCGCCGTTGACGTCGGCGTAAGCGGGAGAAATGGTGGTGAAGAGGGAGTTCACGACGTCCTCAACGGTGATGTATTCCATAGCGGCGCGTCTGTTGGCGACGGTGTCGACCTTGCCGAGGGTTATCATCTTCTCAGCCATCGCGCGTACTTCCTTGGCTCTCGTTACGGTAGTTACGATCTTGCCGTTCTCGAGCAGGAAGGTGACCATACCTCTGAGCATGGCCTTGCGGTGATCCGTAGGTCTGCCCAACTTCCTGGTACCGGGCATTATAATCAACTCCTTTTCAGAGGTGCGCGGGCGTCGCCCGCGATCGGGACCGCCCTGACGGGCGGGCGGCAGATATGCCTGCCGCGCTGCCGACTGCGGCCGGGCCGCAGTTATTCTTCTTCAGGCTTGAGAGCCAGACCGAGACCGCTGAGTTTAGCGATGATCTCATCAAGCGATTTTCTGCCGAGATTTCTGACCTTCATCATCTCGTCCTCGCTCTTTCCGACAAGGTCTGCGACCTTGTGGATGCCCGCTCTCTTAAGGCAGTTAAACGACCGAACCGATAGGTCAAGCTCCTCAACGGTCATATCGAGCGCCTGTTCATTGTCGTTGACGGTCTTGTCGACCATGGTCTCGACCGTGCCGGTCTGCTCCGAAAGCCCGACGAACAGGGAGAGGTGGTCATTGAGGATCTTGGCGGCAAGCGAGACCGCTTCCTGTGCGGTAATGGTCCCGTTTGTCCACACCTCAAGGGTAAGCTTGTCGTAGTCAGTCCTATCCCCTACACGTGTGTTCTCGACGATGTAATTGACCTTTTTGATGGGAGTATAGATCGAGTCAATAGCTATCGTGCCTATCGGGAGATCCTTCTTCTTCTTGTTCTCATCGGCGGAGTCGTAGCCTCTGCCCGCGCCGGCGGTGAGCTCCATGGCGACGTGAGCGTCCTCGTTCAGGGTGGCGATATGGTGGTACGGGTTGATTATGACAACGCCGCTGTCGCACTCTATGTCGCCCGCCGTGAGCTCGCTCTTGTCGCGGCCGGTAGCGGAGATGTGAAGGACCTTGTTCTCATCGCCGTCCTCGATCTTGAGTATGACGCCTTTGAGATTGAGCACGATATCGGTAACGTCTTCCTTGACGCCGGGAATGGTGGTGAACTCATGCTCAACACCGTCGATCTTTACCGTATTTATGGCATACCCTTCAAGAGAAGACAGAAGGACCCTGCGAAGGCTGTTGCCCAAGGTCATGCCGTAGCCCCTCTCAAGAGGCTCAAGCACGAACTTGCCGTGGCTCTTGTCCATGTCGTCCGCTCTCGGGGTGACGATTTCTATTCTGGGCTTTTCGATTCCTATCATTAAAACCCTCCTTTTAAAGGTGCGTAAGTTCGAAAAAGCGAATATAATCCGCAAAAAACGGAATTATTTCGAATAGAACTCGACGATAAGATGCTCTTCGACCTCGAAGTCTATGTCGTCCCTCTGCGGGAGCTGGATGACCTTGCCCTCGAAACCGTCCTTTTCCTTATCGAGCCACTTGGGCATCGTAAGGCCGCCGAGAGTCTCGACAAGAGAAACGAACTTCGCGGACGAACGGCTCTTCTCGCAGACAGCGATGACGTCGCCGACGGAAACAAGATACGAGGGGATGTTGACGCGCTTGCCGTTGACGGTGAAATGACCGTGGTTGACGAGCTGACGCGCCTCACGCCTGGTCTTTGCGAATCCGAGACGGTAAACTACGCTGTCAAGCCTGCGCTCAAGCAGCTGGAGAAGGTTTTCACCGGTGATACCGCTCTGTTTCGCGGCTTTCTCGTAGTAGCCGTGGAACTGTTTCTCGAGCACGCCGTAGATGAATTTGACCTTCTGCTTTTCATTGAGCTGCCTGGCGTATTCGGACTGTTTTCTCCTCTGGTTCTTGGGCTGGCGGATGGTGTCCTTGGAATAGCCCATGACTGCGGGAGAGATACCGAGAGCCTTGCATCTTTTGATGACGGGCTGGTTATTCTTAGCCATAGTTTTCTGTCCTCCTTAAACGCGTCTTCTCTTGGGGGGTCTGCAGCCGTTGTGCGGGATGGGGGTGACGTCCTTGATGAGGGTCACGTTGAGTCCCGCGGTCTGAAGCGCGCGGATAGCGGCCTCACGCCCCGAGCCGGGCCCCTTGACGTACACTTCGACGGACTGCATGCCGTAGTCGACGGCTGTCTTCGCGGCGGTCTCGGCTGCGGTCTGAGCGGCAAAGGGAGTGGATTTCCTTGAGCCGCGGAAGCCCATCTCGCCGGCGCTCGCCCATGAGACGGCGTTGCCGTTGGTGTCGGTAATCGTAACGATGGTGTTGTTGAAGGTGCTCTGGATATGAGCCTGACCCTTTTCAACCCTGACGCGGTCGCGGCGTTTACGGGTCGTCTGACCCTTTTTGCCGGTATTCTTTCCTGCCATTGACGATTACCTCCCCTTACTTTTTCTTGTTGGCAATGGTCTTCTTCGGACCCTTGCGCGTACGGGCGTTGGTCTTCGAACGCTGGCCTCTGACAGGCAGGTTCTTGCGGTGACGGATGCCCCTGTAGCAACCGATTTCGACAAGCCTCTTGATATCAAAAGCCTTCTCGCGGCGCAGGTCACCTTCGACCTTGACGTTGTGGTCGATGTACTCACGGAGCTTGGAGACGTCGTCCTCGGTCAGATCCTTGACTCTCGTGTCGGGATCGACGCCGGTGGCGGCGATGATGTCGGATGCGGTTTTACGGCCTATCCCGTAGATATAGGTGAGTCCTATCTCGATCCTCTTATCTCTGGGGAGGTCAACACCGGAAATACGTGCCATTTAGTAAAACACCTCCTGTCGGGTTAGCCCTGACGCTGTTTGTGCTTGGGGTTCTCACAGATGACCATGACTTTCCCCTTGCGTTTGATTATTTTGCACTTATCGCACATTTTCTTAACGGAAGGTCTGACTTTCATTGTTTACCTCCTATTTGGATCTCCAGGTAATGCGTCCGCGTGTCAGGTCGTAGGGTGAAAGCTCAACCGTGACCTTGTCGCCGGGCAGTATCCGGATGAAGTTCATACGCAGCTTGCCCGAGATTGTGGCGTTTATCACCAGACCGGTCTCAAGCTTGACCTTGAAGTTCGTGTTGGGGAGAGACTCCACAACGACGCCTTCGGTCACTATCATGTCCTGTCTTGACATCAAATCCTCCTCAGTCGGGCAAGGTGAGGATCTCGCACTCGCCGTGCGGCGTTATGGCGACGGTATGTTCGTAGTGCGCCGCCAGTCCGCCGTCGAGCGTGACGACTGTCCATCCGTTGGACAGGGTCTTCACCGCGGGATCCTTCTGGGTTATCATGGGTTCAACGGCTATGGTCATGCCCGGCAGGAGTCTCAGCCCTCTGCCCGGCTTGCCGTAGTTGGGTATCGACGGATCCTCGTGCAGCTGCGCTCCGACGCCGTGACCGGTGTATTCCCTGACGACTCCGTAGCCGCGCGCCTCGCAGTAAGTGCTCACCGCGCTGCCGATGTCGCCGAGCCTGTTGCCTGCCACGCACTGCTCGAGAGCTTTGTAAAGAGACTCTCTTGTCGTGTCGCACAGCGCTCTTGCCGCCTCGGATATCTCTCCGCAGGCGAAGGTCGCGGCGGTGTCTCCGTTGAAACCCCTGTAAACGGCTCCGAGGTCTATCGATACGATATCGCCCTCGCGCAGCACGCGGTTCTTTGAGGGTATACCGTGGATGACCTCTTCATTTACCGAAATACAGGCGCTCTTCGGAAAACCGTACAGGTGCAGGAAGCCCGGTCGCGCATCCTGAGAGAGGATGTACTCACGCGCGGCTCTGTCGACGTCGGCGGTGGTCGCTCCGGGGCGTACCGCCTCGCCTGCGGCCTTGAGCGCGTTTGCCGAGATCCTGCAAGCCTTGCGCATAAGGTCAAGTTCCGACGCTGTTTTGATAACTACCATGCGATCAGTCCCTGACTCCGACTGCGTCGAGTATCTCGGCCGTGACGCGGTCGATCGGCTGCGCACCGTTGACCGGTCTGAGGACGCCTCTGCCGCGGTAAAAGCTTTCGAGAGGCTCGGTCTGCTCGTGGTAAATCTTCAGCCTTTCGGCTACGGTTTCGGGCAGGTCGTCCTTGCGGACGATGAGCTCCGCGCCGCAGTTGTCGCAAACGCCCTCGTGAGCCGGCCGTTTTGTGACGACGTGGTAGGTAGCTCCGCAGTCGGGACAGACCCTTCTGCCGCCCATGCGCTCTTTTATCGATTCGTCGTCAACTTCTATATCGACGACGAGGTCGATCTTGACGCCCATGTCCTCAAGCGCCTGAGCCTGAGGGACCGTGCGCGGGAAACCGTCGAGGATGAAGCCGCCGCTGCAGTCGGGCTCTCTGATTCGCTCGGCAACGATGGCGATCACCGTCTCGTCGGGGACCAGAAGACCTTTGTCTATATAGTCCTTGACCTTTTCCCCGAGGGGCGTGCCGCTTTTTACGGCGGCACGAATCATGTTGCCCGTCGAGATCGTCGGTATGCCGAGCGCTGCGGCCGTTTTTTCAGCCTGAGTGCCCTTCCCTGCACCGGGCGCGCCGAGAAAAATAATATTCATCGCCGCACCGTCAGTCAAGGAACCTGGAGTAATGGCGCATCATCAGCTGGCTCTTGAGCTGTTCGACAGTCTCGAGCGCAACGCCGACGAGGATTATGATGGACGTACCGCCCACCATTACGTTCACGCCTTTGCCGAACGCCGTGGTTATCTGCGTGTAGAGGATCGGCGTAAGCGCTACGACGCTCAGAAGGAGCGCGCCCAGAAGGACTATCTTGTTGATGACCTTCGCGAGATAATTCGCGGTGGGCTTGCCTGCGCGGATACCGATGATCGAGCCGCCGTTCTTGGCAAGGTTGTTCGCCATCTCAACAGGGTTGTACTGGATCGAAGCATAGAAGTACGCGAACGCGATGAGCAGGGCGAAGTAGATCGGCACGTACCACCATGATTCGGTGGTGAAGAGCTTGAAGAACTTGTCCCAGAAGCTGCCATCCTGGGGGTTGACGAACATCTCGATGGTGGAAGGCAGCGAGAGTATCGAACCCGCGAAGATGATGGGCATAACGCCGGACATATTCACCTTGATCGGGATGTGCGTGTTCTGGCCGCCGTACATCTTGCGCCCGACTACCCTCTTTGCGTACTGCACCGGGATCCTGCGCTCTGCGCCGTCGTCCCAGACGATGAAAACGACCGTGGCAAGGAGCATGATAACGTAAAGCGGTACGAGAGCGAAGAAAGCGCCGCCCTGGTTCATGGTCTGGTAGAGCTGGGTGGCAAGGGTCGGAATCCTGGAAACGATACCCGCGAAGAGTATCAGGGATATACCGTTGCCTATGCCCTTTTCGTTGATCTGCTCGCCGAGCCACATGACCATCGTGGAACCCGCAGTCAGTATGGTTATGACGACTATCGCCTGCCATACGGCGGAGAAGCCTGTGTACGCGGTCCCGTCTGCGGCTGTGGTGAGGTAGCCGGAATGACGGACGTATACGTAGTAGGCTGTGGACTGGAGCAGAGCCAGGCCGACCGTGACATAACGGGTGATCTGCGCCATCTTCTTCCTGCCGTCCTCGTCCTTGGAAAGCTTTTCAAGGGCGGGAATGGCAACGGTAAGAAGCTGCATGATGATCGAGGAGTTGATGTACGGGGTGATACCGAGGGCAAAGATCGTACCGTAGTTGAACGCTTCACCGGTCATCATAAGCAGGTAGTTCATGAAACTGCCGTTGCTCTCGTCAACAAGACCGCCGGTGATGCTGAGGAACGGCACGGGAACCGCCGCTCCGAGGCGGAAGAGGAAGATAATGAGAACCGTGTAGAGCATTTTCTTGCGCAGTTCCGGTACCTTCCATGCGTTGCTTAAGGTTTTTAACATCTGATAGCCCCTTTCCGTCAGTTACAGTCCGCTCAGACCGTTTCGGCGGTTCCGCCGAGAGATTCAAGCTTCTCTTTTGCTGAAGCGGAAAAGGCGTTGGCTTTGACGTTGAGGGCCTTTGTCAGCTCGCCGCCCGCAAGGATCTTTACGCCGTTTCCGGCGTCCTTGACGAGACCGGCGTCAACGAGAGCCTGCGCGTCGACCGCGGCGCCGGCCTCAAAACGCTCCTCAAGGTCGCCCAGATTGACGATAGCCATATCGGGGGCCGCGAAGATGTTGTTGAAGCCCCTCTTGGGTACGCGGCGCTGAAGCGGCATCTGGCCGCCCTCGAAACCGGGGCGCATGCCTCTGCCGGCGCGGGCTTTCTGACCCTTGTGGCCCTTGCCGGCGGTCTTGCCCTGACCGGAACCGGGACCTCTGCCGATACGCTTTACGGGCTTGTTGGCGCCCGGAACAGCGTTCAATTCGTGTAATTTCATTTCAGCCGTCCTTTCGCTCAGTCAACGTCGGTAACTTCCAGAAGGAAGCCGATCTTCTTGATCTTGCCGGCGGTCTGCGCATTGTCGGGTTGGACAGTAACGTCGCCGGGCTTGCGCAGCCCGAGGGAGTAGGCGGTGGCCTTCTGATCTTTCTTGGAGCCGATAAGGCTCTTAACAAGCTTGATTTGTTTTGCCATGACCGTCACCTCGTCAGCCTAAGATCTCGGCAACCGTCCTGCCCCTCGCCGCAGCGACGTCCTCGGCGGAGCGGAGCTGCCTGAGACCGTCCATTGTGGCGCGGACAACGTTGCAGGGATTGTTGGAGCGAAGAGCCTTGGTGCGGATGTCCTTGATGCCGACCGTCTCGACGACCGCGCGGACGGGGCCGCCCGCGATAACGCCGGTACCGGGTGCGGCGGGCTTCATGAGCACCACGCCGGCTCCGAACTTTCCGGTGACCTCGAAGGGAATGGTGGTTCCCTTGAGAGCTACCTTGAACATATTCTTCTTCGCGTCGTCGATACCCTTGCGGATAGCGTCGGGGACTTCGCCGGACTTGCCGAGGCCGAAGCCTACGGTGCCCTTTTCATCGCCGACGACGACGAGAGCCGCGAATTTGTAGATACGACCGCCCTTGACCGTCTTGGAAACACGGTTGATGGCGACGACTCTCTCCTGATACTCGGACTGTTCTCTTTCGTACCTTGCCAAAATCAATTACCTTCCTTTCTCAGAATTTGAGTCCGCCCTCGCGAGCGCCGTCGGCAAGGGCCTGGACCCTGCCGTGGTAGACGTATCCGCCACGATCGAAAACGACCTCGGTGATACCCTTCTCGACGGCTCTCTCGGCCACGAGCTTGCCTACCTTGGCAGCGGCGTCCTTGTTGCCGCCGTACTCGGTGAAGGACTTTTCAGCGCTGGAAGCGGACGTAAGGGTCACGCCCTTTTCGTCGTCGATGACCTGCGCGTAGATGTTGTTAAGGGAGCGGAAGACGCTCAGGCGCGGACAAGAGGCTGTGCCCTTAACCTTGGCGCGGACTCTCTTATGCCTGCGCTGCCTTGCTTTGTTTGAATCGGGTCTCGAAACCATCTTATCTCACTCCTTTTACTTAGCCTTGCCGGCCTTGCCTTCTTTGAGGTGGATGACCTCGTCGCTGTATCTGATTCCTTTGCCGTGGTAGGGCTCGGGGGGTCTTACGCCCCTGACCTCCGAGGCAAACTGGCCGACCTTGACCTTGTCGGGACCGGATATAACGATCGTGTTGGCATTCGGGCACTCAACGGTAATGGTTTCGGGAGCGGGCATTACCACCTTATGGGAATAACCCACGGTCAGCTCGAGCCCTTCCGGAAGAACCTGGGCACGGTAGCCGACGCCCACGACCTCGAGCTTTTTGCTGAAGCCCGTGGCTACGCCCTGGACCATGTTGTCGACAAGGGTGCGCGTGAGACCGTGGAGCGATCTTGCCGCCGGAGCGTCGCTGCTCCTGGTGACGTTGATAACGGCTCCGTCCTGCTCTATCACGATTATGTCGGAAAACGTGCCGGTGAGCTCACCCTTGGGACCCTTTGCTGTAACGGTATGCCCGTCTATCTTGACGTCGACCCCGGCGGGGACGGTGATGGGCATTTTGCCTATACGTGACATCGGAGCACCCCCTTACCAGATGTAGGCGAGGACTTCGCCGCCGACGTTGTTCTTACGGGCTTCCTTATCGGTCATGATGCCCTTGGAAGTCGAGATTATCGCGACTCCGAGACCTCTCATGACCTTGGGCATATTCTCGACGCCCGCGTAGATGCGAAGACCGGGCTTGGACACGCGGCGAAGGCCCTGGAGGATCCTCGTCTTGTTCGCGCCGTACTTGAGGGTGATAAGGATAACGCCCTGCTTGCCGTCTTCGATTACTCTGAAGTTCTTTATATACCCTTCGTCAACGAGGATCTGAGCTATGGCCTTTTTCTCGTTGGACGCGGGCACACTGACCGTATCATGCTTCGCGGAATTCGCGTTGCGGATTCTGGTGAGCATATCGGCAATCGGATCGGTGATTTGCATCGTGTAACCTCCTTGAAAATTACCAGCTCGCCTTTTTGACTCCGGGGATCTGACCGGCGTGAGCAAGCTTCCTGAAGCATATGCGGCATACGCCGTACTTGCGGAGGTAAGCGTGCGGTCTGCCGCAGATCTTGCACCTGTTATATTCCCTCGTGGAGAACTTGGCAGGCCTTGCCTGTCTGACCTTCTGTGATTTCTTAGCCATCGTGTCCTCCTTACTTGGCAAACGGTGCGCCCATGAGAGCGAGGAGCTCTCTGGCCTCTTCGTCGGTCTTCGCGGTAGTGACGATGCAGATGTCCATGCCGCGGACCTTGTCGATCTTGTCGAAGTCGATCTCCGGGAAGATAAGCTGTTCCTTCACGCCGACGGCGTAGTTGCCCCTGCCGTCGAAGGCGTCGGGATTGATGCCGCGGAAGTCGCGGACTCTCGGGAGAGCGAGGTTGAAGAACCTGTCGAGGAACTCGTACATCCTATCGCCCCTGAGGGTCACCTTGACGCCGTTGGGCATGCCCGCGCGGAGCTTGAAGTTAGCGACGGACTTCTTCGCGTTGCACACGATGGGCTTCTGACCGGTGATCACGCTGATGTCATGAATGATCGCGTCGAGGGCCTTGGCATTGTCCTTGGCCTCGCCCGCACCGACGTTGACAACGATCTTGTCAAGCTTCGGGATCTGCATGACGCTCTTGTAGTTGAACTTTTTCATCAGAGCGGGAGCGACCTGCTCGGTATACAAAGTTTTAAGCCTTGCCATGTCTCTCCCTCCTTACTCAAAATGCGCCTGGCAATCGGGCTTCTTGCAAACGCGAAGCTTCTTGCCGTTCTCGATAACGTGACCGACTCTGGTGGGTCTGCCGCACTTGGGGCAGACGAGCTGCACCTTGTCGGCGTAGAGCGCCGCCTCCGCCTTGACAAGTCCGCCGGGCTCCTGGGCCGTGCGCGGCTTGACGTGCTTGGTGGCTATGTTGACCTTCTCGACGATGACCTTGCCTTCGGAGGGGCTGACCTGAAGGACCTTGCCCTTCCTGCCTCTGTCCTTGCCGTTGATGACGATGACGGTATCGCCGGTTCTGACGTGTACTTTTTTACTCATACTGTGCCTCCCGTTACAGAACTTCCGGAGCGAGGGAGAGTATCTTGGTGTAATCCCTGGCGCGAAGCTCTCTGGCGACCGGCCCGAAGATACGGGTGCCTCTGGGGGTCTTGTCGTCCTTGATGATAACGGCGGCGTTCTCGTCGAAGCGGATATAGGTGCCGTCGTCGCGGCGAACGCCCGTTGCGGTACGGACCACGACCGCCCTGACGACTTCGCCCTTCTTGACGACGCCGCCCGGAGCCGCTTTCTTGACCGACGCCACTATGACGTCGCCTATGTTGGCGTACTTTCTGCCGGTGCCGCCGAGGACGCGGATGCACATAAGCTCCTTAGCGCCCGTGTTGTCCGCCACCTTCAATAAAGTCTGCTGTTGAATCACGGTAGCGCCTCCTTACTTCGCCTTCTCGATGATGCGGGCGACGCGCCATCTCTTATCCTTGGAGATGGGGCGGGTCTCCATCACGAGCACACGGTCGCCTATGCCGCACTCGTTGTTCTCGTCGTGCGCTTTGAGCTTGATCGTGTGGTTGACTATCTTCTTGTAAAGAGGATGCTTTACGCGGTCCTTGACGGTAACGACGACGGTCTTGTCCATTTTATCGGACGTGACGATGCCGACGCGCGTCTTTCTGAGGTTTCTGTCTGCCATAGCGTACCTCCTCCTTACCTGTCGCCGCCGAGAGCCGCCTCGTTCTGAAGAGTCAGAACTCTGGCAATGTCCTTCTTGACGGCCTTGATTCTCGCGGTGTTTTCTATCTGGTTTGTCGCCTGCTGGAACCTGAGCTTGAAGAGCTCGTCCTTGAGCTCGGTGAGCTGAGTCTCAAGCTCGGCGGCGGATTTCTTTCTCAGTTCGCTTGCTTTCATTGCGCCGCGCCCTCCGTTCCTGTCTTAGTGACGAACTTGCACTTGATGGGGAGCTTGTTGGCGGCAAGCCTCATGGCCTCCCTCGCGGTAGCTTCGTCGACGCCGGCGATCTCGAACATGACTCTGCCGGGCTTTACGACCGCGACCCAGTACTCGGGCGAACCTTTACCCGAACCCATTCGGGTCTCAGCGGGCTTCTCGGTCACGGGCTTGTCGGGGAAGATCTTGATCCAGACCTGACCGCCGCGCTTGATGGATCTTGTCATGGCAACACGGGCTGCCTCGATCTGGTTGGCGGTGATCCACGCCGGCTCGAGAGCGGTAAGGCCGTAATCGCCGTATGTGACCGTAGTGCCTCTGTGAGCAGCGCCCTTAAGGCGGCCTCTCTGTACTCTGCGGTATTTCACGCGTTTAGGCATTAACATCTGTCAGCCCCTCCTGTTGTTTCTGTAAGAACGCTCCCTGCGGACGCTCTGAAGGACTTCGCCTCTGTATATCCAGACCTTGATGCCGATCCTGCCGTAGGTAGTCTTCGCCTCGGCAAAGCCGTAATCGATGTCGGCGCGGATCGTCTGAAGCGGGATAGTGCCTTCCTTGTAGCAGTCCGAGCGCGCGATCTCCGCGCCGTTGAGCCTGCCGCCGACCTGGATCTTGATTCCCCTTGCGCCGAGACGCATGGTAGAACCGATGGACTGCTTTATGGCTCTGCGGTAGGAAGCCCTCTTCTCAAGCTGGGCGGCGATCTTCTCGGCAACGAGCTGAGCGTTGAGATCGGGCTGCTTGATTTCGATGATGTTGATGTAAACGTCCTTGTTCGCGCCGATGAGCTCTTTGCAGGTGGCCTTGAGCTTCTCTATCTCGCTGCCGCCTCTGCCGATGACCATGCCCGGCTTGGCGCAGTGGATGTTGATGCGGACGCGCTTGTTGTCGCGCTCTATCTCTATCTTCGGCACGCCGGCGGGAGCGAGCAGGTCGAGCAGGTAAGCCCTGACCTTGTTGTCGCTGACGAGAGTGTCGCCGAAGTTCGCCTTATCCGCGTACCAGCGGCTCTCCCAGTCATGGATGACGCCTACGCGAAGTCCGTTGGGGTTTATTTTCTGTCCCATTTATCGGTTCCTCCTCTCTCAGCTTTCCGCTTCTTTGAGCGTGATATAGATATGCGAGGTCTTTTTGTTGATGCGGTACGCTCTGCCGTGAGCTCTGGGGCGGATACGCTTCTGCGTCGGGCCCTGGCTTACGGAGCACTCCGCGACGTAAAGCGACGAAACATCCATGCCGAAGTTGTTGTCGGCGTTGGCGATGGCGCTGTCGAGGAGCTTGAGGACCGGCTCGCACGCCGACTTGGGCGTGAACTTCAGGATCGCGCGCGCCTCTTCAACAGGCTTGCTGCGGATGAGGTCGAGCACTATCTGCACCTTGCGGGGAGCGATCCTTATAAAGGTAGCCGAAGCGCGGGCGACGGATGCGACTTCCATCGACTCGTCTATCTGTTTGTCTGCCATTGGTTATGCGCTCCTTTCCGATCATTTGCCGCCGGTCTTGGAACCGGCGTGGCCGCGGAAGGTCCTCGTGGGGGCGAATTCGCCCAGTTTATGACCTATCATATCCTCCGTGACGTATACGGGAACGTGCTTGCGCCCGTCGTGCACGGCGAAGGTGTGACCGATGAAGTCCGGATATATCGTCGAGCTTCTGCTCCAGGTCTTGAGGACGACCTTCTCGCCGCTCTCGTTGAGCTCGCGAACTCTCTTAAGCAGCTTGGGCTGCACAAAAGGTCCTTTTCTTACACTTCTGCCCATATTCTGCCTCCTTATTTCGCTTTGGCGCGTCTGACGATGAGCTTATCCGACGCTTTGTGCTTGGCGCGGGTCTTGTAACCGAGCGTGGGCTTGCCCCAGGGGGTCACGGGACCGGGACGGCCGATGGGAGATTTGCCCTCGCCGCCGCCGTGGGGATGGTCGTTCGGGTTCATGACCGAGCCGCGGCTCTGCGGGCGGATGCCCATGTGACGGGTACGGCCGGCCTTGCCTATCTTGACGTTGACGTGGTCAAGGTTGCTGACGACGCCGACGGTGGCGCGGCAGTCGACCGGGACGTTGCGGAGCTCGCCGGACGGGAGCCTGAGAAGAGCGAACTTCTCGTCCTTGGCCATGAGCTGTGCGCTGACGCCTGCGCTTCTGGCAAGCTGCGCGCCTCTGCCCGGATAAAGCTCAACGTTGTGCACGAAGGTACCGACCGGGATGTTGACGAGCGGAAGGGCGTTGCCGACCTTGATGTCCGCGCTGTCGCCGTTCTCGATGACGTCGCCGACCTTGAGCCCGTCGGGAGCGATGATGTATCTCTTCTCACCGTCGTCGTATTTAACGAGGGCTATATGAGCGGAGCGGTTGGGATCGTACTCGAGCGTGAGGACCGTGGCGTTGACGCCGACCTTAGCGCGCTTGAAGTCGATGATACGGAATTTCCTGCGGTTGCCGCCGCCCCTGTGGCGGACGGTGATCCTGCCGTAGCTGTTCCTGCCGGCGGTGTTCTTCACGGGCTCGAGCAGGCTTCTCTCGGGCTTTACCTTGGAAAGACCCGAGTAATCGGTGACCGACATGTTCCTGCGCCCGGCAGAGGTCGGCTTATAGACTTTTATAGCCATTGCTTTTCACTTACCTTTCTGCTTATAGCGGGCACATCAGAGAAGTCCGTCGAAGAACTCGATGGGGTCGCTGTCGGCCTTGAGAGTGACGATCGCCTTTTTCCAGTCGGAAGTGTAGCCCTCGAACCTGCCGTAGCGGCGGAACTTGCCGTGCATATTGATCGTATTCACAGAGGCGACCTCTACGCCGAAAAGCTGCTCGACGGCGTTGGCTATCTCGGGCTTGTTGGCGGTGCGCTCTACCTTGAAGACGTAGACCTTATCGCCGGCCTTCTTCATGCTCTCCTCGGTGACGACCGGGGCAAGCACTACGCTTTCGGGTGATTTCATGCGTATACCTCCTCAAACTTCGCTACGGCGCCTTTGGCGAGGATGAGCGAATCGCAGTTGATAAGGTCGTAGGCGCAGACGGCGCCGGCGTGAGCGACCTTAACGCCTTCGATGTTCCTCGCGGAGCGGTAGAACTTCTCGTCGGCAGATTCAAGCACGATGAGCGTCTTCTTCGCCGCCTTGACCGCGCCGAGCATTGCGACGACGGCCTTGGTGGAGTAGGAATCCGTCTTGAGCTCGTCGATGACTATGAGCTCTTCGTCGCGGACCTTTGCGCTGAGAACGGACTTGAAAGCGAGTCTGCTGACTTTCCTGTTGATGGCGTAGCGGTAGGAACGGGGCTTGGGGCCGAGGGCGATGCCGCCGTGATAGAACTGCGGAGCTCTCGTGGAACCCTGACGGGCTCTGCCGGTGCCCTTTTGACGGTAGGGCTTCTTGCCGCCGCCGGAAACGCCGCTTCTGGTGAGCGTGGACTGAGTGCCCTGACGCTGATTGGCGAGATAATTAACTACGGACGCGTGTACGGCGGCCTCGTTGGGCTCTATCGCGAAAACAGCTTCGCTGAGCTCAAGCTCGCCGACGTTCTCGCCCGCCATATTCAGAACCGAGATCTTAGGCATTTATCTCCCCTCCTTACGCTTTCTTGACGGCGTTGGTGATGAACACTATGCCGCCCCTGGGGCCGGGAACAGCGCCCTTGATGGCGATGAGGTCGTTTTCTGCGTCGACCTTGACGACGTCAAGGTTCTGCACGACGACCTTCTCGTGACCGAGATGACCCGACAGCTTTTTGCCCTTGAAGACCCTTGACGGGTCGGAGCAGGCGCCCATGGAACCGGGATGTCTGGCGACGGGGCCCGAACCGTGTGTCTCTTTGAGCCTGCCGAAGTTCCAGCGCTTTACGGTACCTGCCCAGCCCTTGCCCTTGCTGGTGCCGGCTACGTCAACGATGTCGCCGGGGGCGAATTTGTCGGCCTTGAGGATGTCGCCGACGGAATACTCGGAGCAATCGTCGAAGCGGAATTCCTTGAGCACCTTCTTGGGAGCTACGTCCGCCTTCTTGAAGTGGCCCGCGAGGGGCTTGTTGACTCTCGTCACCTTGACGTCGCCGTAACCGAGCTGTACGGCCTCGTAGCCGTCCTTCTCGGCGGTCTTGATCTGCACTACCGAGCACGGACCGGTGCGTACCACGGTGACGGGGATGACGTTGCCCTTTTCGTCGAAGATCTGGGTCATGCCCATCTTCGTTCCGATAAGTCCTTTTTTCATTTCTTTCCTCCTGTCAGATTATTGGTCGGCCCCGGGGGACCGACATGACCTGCTGTGAACAGTCAGTCCATTTTGATGGAAATGTCCACTCCCGCGGGGAGCTCAAGGTTCGAGAGAACGTCGACCGTTTTCGTCGTCGGACGGATGATGTCGATGAGCCTCATGTGCGTCCTCTGCTCGAACTGTTCGCGCGAATCCTTATATTTATGGACGGCGCGAAGGATCGTAACGATCTCCTTCTTCGTGGGAAGCGGTACGGGGCCGGAGACCTCTGCGCCGGAGCGCTTCGCCGCATCGACGACCTTTTCGGCGGCCTTGTCTACCACGGCGTGATCGTAACCCTTGAGTCTTACACGGATCTTTTCTTTTGCAGCCATTTTTTCCTCCTTAGGCTTTTTCGCGGGCCTCGAGGAGCGGGTCTAACACTATGTCGTGCGTTTCATGCCGGAGAATGAAAAATCCGGATCACTCCGGCACACGAAAAAAATTCCCGCTGTCGCCCGGTTTAAAATCGGGCATACTCCGCGTCAGTTCCCTATGTCTGAGCATAGCCATCTGCCGCATCATCGCATGCTGCGCCGCCTTCGGGGCATACTGACCCCGCAAACGCGCCGAATGATAATACCACGGCAAAACAGCGATTGCAAGTACTTTTTTATAATTTTTTCGTCTTTTTTTCGTGTAAATCAACGATAACGGACGGCATATTCAAAAAAACGGAAAAACACGACCCTGCATGGATCCGGGACCCCTGCCGTCTGTTCGGAAAAGCAGGCCCGGGATATCCCTGCGAAGGTCGTGCCGCTTCGTTTTGCCCGACCGGGATCGGGTCAGATATCTATATGGTAAGCAAAGCCCTCGAGCGGCTCCCCGCTCTCAAAGCTGTATCCCGTGAGGTCAGCGCAGCCGTCTTTGAGCTCGAAGACGAAGCCGGGCATACCGGCGTTATCCAGCAGGGACGGCAGGTTCAGGTAAACGAGCCTGTCGAGCGGGCTGGCGAACGTGTTTTCGCCTATGGAGTGGTCGTGACCGCTGACGTAAAAGATCGTCGCGCCGCCGTTTTCCGCGTTTTCGGTCAGTATGCTCTCAAGACGTTCTGCGCAGGCGCCCATTTTTGCCACGGGCTTGTGGCAGATGACGAACACCGCGTCCGACTCAGAGCACGCCGAGGAAAGCTCGCGGCCGAACCAGTCGAGCTGCCCGTCGGAAACATAAGGGTCGCCGAAATCGCAGGCCTCGACGCCGAGAACGATGAAGGGCACCCCGCAGACCTGTTTTCTGTAATATACGGTATCCGTCTTCACGCCGTTCCAGCGGCAGAACGCCTTGAAGTATCTCTCTGCCGTCGCGTAATCCGGATCGTCGCTGTGGTGCCAGCTGTCGTGGTTGCCGATCTCCGGTACGCGGTCGCGGATGCGGCAGTAAAGGCCTAAGTATTCAAACAGGTGGACGTACTCCCGGAAATCGCCGCTGTTGGTCAGGTCCCCGCTCATGACGATGGTATCGGCGTCGCGCTGGGTCCTCCCGATGGAGGCAAAGGCGCTGCGCAGCACGTCGCTGCGGTCGCGGAAGGGGTCGGCGTCAGCGTGGATGTCGGAGATCAGCACGGCCTTGAGACGGACGTCGTCCCCGTGGCGGGTCGGTATGAGCGCGAAATTCTGGAAAAGAAGCGTTATTATCAGCGCCAGCGTCGTAAAAAACTTCATAAACACGCCTCCTTCGGTCGTTTTACGGTCCGATTATACAACGGAGGCGAACAGAATTCAACAATAATCAAAGCGGAGCGCGCGGCATGAGTCGGTTATTATAGCTTGACTGTTTGGCGGCGGGATGGTATTATCTGTTTGTTTGAAAACGAAAGAAAAACGGAGGTCGATATGTTCACTAACATTCCCGATGTAAAAATAGGCCTTATCGCGGTCTCCCGCGACTGCTTCCCCATCACGCTTTCCGAAATGCGCAGGGCCGCGATCGCCGCTGCCTATGACGGAGATATGTACGTCAGCCCGGTGACCGTGGAATCCGAAGCGGATTGTCTCAAAGCCGTCGCGGACGTTCAGGAGCACGGCGTCAACGCCCTGGTGGTCTTTCTGGGCAACTTCGGCCCCGAGACCCCCGAAACTCTCATCGCGCAGAGATTTGACGGACCGTGCATGTTCCTCGCCGCGGCGGAGGGCGACGGCGATCTCATAGACGGCAGGGGCGACGCGTACTGCGGCATGCTCAACTGCTCCTACAACCTCGCCATGCGGAAGATCAACGGCTACATCCCGCAGTACCCCATAGGCGACGCGGCGACTCTCGCGGAGTGCATACGCCGTTTCGTTCCGGTCGCGAGGGCCGTTATCGGCGTTAAGAACCTCAAGATAATCACCTTCGGCCCGCGCCCGCAGGATTTCTTCGCCTGCAACGCCCCGATCAAGGGCCTGTATGAGCTTGGCGTCGAGATAGAGGAGAACTCGGAGCTCGACCTGCTGGTCTCGTACAGGGCGCACAAGGGCGACCCGCGCATCCCCGAGGTCTGCGAGGATATGGCGAAGGAAATGGGCGAGGGCAAGTACTATCCGGACCTTTCCGAGAGGATGGCTCAGTTCGAGCTCACTCTCCTCGACTGGGCAGAACAGCATAAGGGCGCGAGGAAATACGTCGCGTTCGCGGACAAGTGCTGGCCGGCCTTCCCTGCCGAATTCGGCTTCGAGCCCTGCTACGTCAACTCGCGCCTCGCGTCGAGAGGTATCCCTGTCGCCTGCGAGGTCGACGTTTACGGCGCTCTGTCCGAGTATATCGGCGCGTGCGTCAGCACCGACGCGGTAACGCTGCTCGACATCAACAACACCGTCCCGGAGAGCCTTTACAGGTCCGATATCGCCGGGAAATATCCCTACAAGCTCACCGACACCTTCATGGCGTTCCACTGCGGGAACACTCCGTCCTGCAAGATGTGCTCGGACAGAGCCATAAAATACCAGCTCATCCAGCACCGCGTTCTCGAGCCCGCCGGCAGCGAGCCCGACATCAGCCGCGGAACGCTTGAGGGCGACATCGCCGCCTCGGACGTCACTTTCTACCGTCTCCAGTGCGACAGCGAGGGAGTCCTGCGCTCCTACATCGCTCAGGGCGAGGTCCTGCCCGTCGCGACAGGCTCCTTCGGCGGCATCGGCGTGTTCGCGATCCCCGAGATGGGCAGGTTCTACCGCCACGTGCTTATCGAAAAGCACTTCCCGCACCACGGCGCGGTCGCTTTCGCCCACTGCGGCGAGACGATGTTCGAGATCTTCCGTCTGCTCGGCGTAAAGGATATCTCCTACAACAAACCCGCCGGAGTCCTTTACGACAGCGAGAACCCCTTCGCCTGAGCACCGTCCGGCCGAAAAGCCCCGTCGCCGCTGTCCGCGGCGAAACAACGGGGCAATCAGCTTTACAGTCGCCGTCGTACCGAAAGCTGCGGCGGCGTCATATTTGGGCAAAGTCCTGCCTTTGACGGATCAATATAATAAGGTTAATAATATATAAGACTGTTTCCTTTATCCGTTTTGACCCTAACCCCGCAGGAGCATGCTCCCGGCAAGCGCCTTCTTCGGCTTAATACATAACAAATCCCCATGCACAGAGAGGTCACCA
>JAILDS010000063.1 GCA_024689165.1 Clostridia bacterium | reverse complement strand
TCCCCGTAGATCCCAACAACCACGTCAATACGGAGCTTCGCAACGCGGTCGCGCCTACCTGCACCGAGGGTGGCTACTCCGGCGACCTGTACTGCCTCGACTGCCTGGAGCTTGTCAAAGCCGGCGCGGCGGTCCCGGCGGCCGGGCACAGCTTCTCCGACTGGACCGTCGAGCGTCCCGCCACGACTGACTCCGAAGGGCTTGAAACGCGCGTCTGCTCAGCCTGCGGCAAGATCGAGTCGCGCGAGCTGCCGATGATGACCGACGTCCGGACCGTCACCGGGGCGGACGGTGCGCTGACAGCCGTCATTGCCTCCTCGGACGCGCCGGAGGACGCCGTTATCGCTCTTGAGTTCCTCGACGGCGGTACGGACGTCTGCCTCGCCTGCCTCGCCTTCCCGGCGAACGATCTGGCTGTGGTGGAAATGACCGCCGAATCGGGTGAAGAGGAGCTCTCCTTCGACGCCTCCGTGACGGCGCTGCTGCCCGAGGGCTTCGACCCCTACACCGCCGAAGTTTACGAGCTGACCCCGGACGGCTGCGTCCCGGTGGGAACGGCCGTCGCCGACGGCGCTTTGGTATTCTGGGGCGGCACGGGAACTTTCGTGATCGTCGACACGACCGCGGAGCTCGAAACGGAGTTCACGCGGGGCGATATCGACGGCGACGGTACGGTCACAGCAGCCGACGCACGGCTCGCTCTCAGGATCGCGGTCGGACTTGAGGAGGTCACGCTGCGGCAGAGGGCCGCGGGCGACGTCGACCTCGACGGGGCATCCACCCCCGCCGACGCGAGGCTCATTCTCCGCAAGGTCGTAGGGCTCGAGGAATTCCCCGAGCCGCCCGCGCAGTAAAGCCCCGGCGGTATCTGACATCAAAAAAAATGCGGCGTCCTCCGAACGGAGGACGCCGTGATTCATGCAGGGCGATCGTATTATTTTTCGTCTCCCTCGAGCTCGTGGGCAAACTCGGTGAGCATCTCCGACTCGCTGTCGTGCGCGTTGGCGACGAGAGCGCGGCGCTCGTTGAGCTCGACGTACATCTTCTCTCTCTTTTCGCCGACGAGGTCGTAGAAGAAATACGGGATAACTCTGACAAAGCTCGGGAAGAGCGAGATGGCGGTGAACAGGAAGAAAACCTTCTGGTAGACGAGCTTGCTGTTCTGCGACCACGGCAGCATCGGAATGGTCGTGTCATAGCCGGACCACTTGAACACCTTGATGGTGAAGTAGGCGTTGATGGGCTTGGTCACCTTTGAGATAAGGTCGGTCAGTATTCCGAAGGTGCCGTCGGGACGTTCGCCCGTGACGTATTCGGTATAGTCCGAGATCTCTCTTCCGACTTCAGCCTCAAACACGTTAGCAGGCCCGTTGTTGAGCGCGTTGAGCCCGTGGAACACCGCGTAAACGGCCACTATCGCCCATTTTTTGTCGACTATGGGCAGACCGCACACGCACATGCCGATCGAGCACAGGAAATCCCAGACCCGCAGAGCGATAAGACCGTTCCTGTTGTTGCCCTTGAAGAACTTGCGGAAGGCGGGGATGAGCGCCGCGGACGGGATATCGAGGATGTTGTAGAGCGAATAGGCGATGGCAGAGGGTATCGAGCCGCCGAAGATCTCCTGCTGAGTGACGACGTCCCAGGAATAGCCGCCGGACGACCACCATTCCACGGAGAAGGACGCCAGGAAGTTGCGCAGGGCGTATTTGTTCTTGAGTATGTAGAAAAGGGTCTTGGTCACGGGCGCGGGCTTGGGCTGGAGCGCTATCCTCTCCTTGCAGCCGATCGCCATGGCGATGTTGCCCGCGCAGCCGATGGTAGCGGTTATGCTGACGATGACCGCGAATACGGAGCTGAGCGGGAGCTTGATATAGCCCTTGTTGTTGAGTTCCATGAGCGGCAGGAAGATGATGTAGATGAGCTGGCTGCCGAGTTCGCCGATATACTGGCTGAACAGGCCGACCTTGATCCTGTCATCCGGGTTCGGCGTCTGCAGCGAGACCATGTTGTTCCTCGGTATGGAGTAGATCGTCGAGAACGTCTCCTCAAGGAAGAGCATTATGAACAGGAAGATTATCTTCTTGGGATCGTTGGCGGACTGGCCGGAGAGGAATACCGCGCCGGAATACAGCACGACCTCGCATGCAAAATACGGTATGGCAGTAAAGAAGATGTACGGGCGCGCCTTGCCCCAGCGGGTTCGCGTCCTGTCGTAGATCGCGCCCATGAGGGGGTTGTTGAGCACGTCGTAGATCGTGATGAGCGACAGGATGACCGTGACGTACGCCATGTCTATCTTGAGGACGTTGACGTAGTACAGCGTCTTATAGTAAGTAAGGCCCTGGAGCATCTTAGTCGCCAGCTGACCTATCGCGGGGAGCAGCGACTCGCCGGGAGTGAGCACCGGGGTATGGAACATCCGTATGGCTATGTCGCTGTAGCGGCCGAGTTTTTTCTCGCCGAGGTTCGCGGCGGAGTTGTCTTCCGCTTTGAAAACGCCCTCGACGAAGTTTTTCGCCGCATTGGACTGATTGTTCTGCTGTTCGCTCATGAAACCGTCACCTCGCACGAAGATTTATACCAGCCGTCGTCGGTAAGTGAGTATACGGTCGTTTTGCCAGCGGATACCGCGGTGACGAGTCCGCCTTCGTCGACGGTCGCGACGCCCGGGTCCTCTGTGTACCACGTCACGCCCTTGTGCGTCGCGTCGGAAGGCCCGACCTTGACCTCAAGCCGACCCGTCTGCCCCGCCTGCAGCTTCAGGCTGCGTTTCGACATCGCAGACGACTCGACGGGTATCTTGATCTCGATCTCGCAGGAGTCGGAATAGGTCTTGCCGTTGAACTCGAAGCTCGCGGTCACGACGGCCGTCCCGGGCTCTTTGCCCGCCTTCATATAGCCCTCGTCGTCGACGGTCATCACCGACTCGTCGGAGCTCGTCCACACGACCGTCATCTCCGTAGGCTTGTCGCAGGTGAGCGTCGCAAGAAGGTTGTCCTGCTGTCTCGGCTCGATGTACATATAGTCCTTATTGAGCCTGAGGGACGGCCACGTGAAGTAATAATCCTCGCTGCCGCGCACAGGGACTGTTACCGTCACTGTGCCAATCTCGGCGTAGTCGCCGATGAATTCGCACTCGACCGTCGCGGTATAATCCGTGACGAAACTCACCTGTCTGAGCTCGTCCGTCTCCCGCTCGACCCTGTAAACGAGCTGAAGGGACTCCATCTTCAATGAGGAGCCGACGATATTGCAGAAGCCCTCCAGACCCTTCGCGAGCTCGTCCGCAACGTCAGACGACATACTGTCGTCGGCGGCAGGGCCGTAGCCGGCTTTCCACAGCACGAGGGTCACGGTATAGTCGTCGCGGTACGCCGTCTCGTATTCACGGTCGCTGCCGCATTCATCGCATTCGGAGAGATGCTCGTCGCTTTTCGCGCCGCAGGACGGACACACGTAGTAGATATAAGAACAGGAAAAATCTCCGGCGCCGGTTTCGCCGATATCCGCCGTGTCGAGCTCAGGCGGATAAAAAACGTCCTCAAAGCCCTCGGAAAAGCCGCGCTCGACAGTTTCATACTGCGCCTCGAGCGCCTCCTCGACGCCGTCCGAAACAAGGGACATCGTGTCGTAAAGCCCCGGGTATTCCGCGCCTGAAAAGCTCAGCACGGCTTCGTCGAAGTCTATGGAAACGCCGTGCGAATTCACGAACTTCGGCGCCTCCCGCAGGGCTTTTTCAGCTGAAGAAGAGAAATACTCCGCCGCCTCGGCCGCGTTCTGCGGCGCGGGGCTCAGCCCCTCCGTCAGCTGAGGGGGCGGGAAGGTCCCCTCAAGCGCAAGGACTCGGAAGAGCCCCCAGATAAAGCCGACGACGAAGATGAGGATCAGGATCACTATGACGCCGACGTAGAGTATTTTCGTATTCTTTTTTTTCTTCTCGGAAATCTCAAGCTCCAACCTCGTTCGCCTCCTTTTCCAGACTCTTTATCAGACTCGCGCGGGCCTTATCGATCTCGTCCGAGATCTTTTTCGTCGCCTCGGTCTCGACCACGGGCTGCGGAAGGTCTTCGAGCTTCACCTTGCCGGCCTTGTATTCCGCGTAGATACGCGCGCGTTCCTCCATGCCCTCGCCGAGCTCGACCGGAACTCCGAGCCTGTCGAGCGCGATGTTGACACCTGCGACCGCAAGAAAAGCGGCGGCGATAACGAACGAACCGACGCCGGAGGAAGAACCTATCAGTCCGCCGGCAGCGGTAACGGACGCCACGCGGTTTATCAGGAAGAACGCCGCTATCGCCTCGACCGCTCCGGCAAGAGCGATGCCGGCGATGATCTTCTGCATGTTTTTAAGGCTGACGAAGCACAGTATCGTCGCCAGAAGCACCGCAACGGCGAACACAGCCGCGCCGGCGTAGGCGAACAGCGCCGTCCTTGCGGCGGCGAAGGCCCCGGAGGCGAAAGTATACCCGCCGGAGTTGATCAGGTACATCAGCGTGCCGTCGTTGAACGCCCCGTAGAGCCCCAGGCCGGACAGAGCGATCTCAAAGGAGCGGAACGGCAGGCCGAGGGTTATCGTTCCCGCCGGGACCAGCAGCGCCGCGACCGGCAGAAGGATAACGACGAGGCGGACTATCGAAAGCTTTCTTCCGATGAAAGCGGCCTTGAGCCTGTGCACCCTGATGTGCCACACGGCGTTGGACAGCTCCGCGAGCTTGGCCTCGCGGAAAAACTGGTCCTCAAAGCCGTACAGCTTCATGTTGATACCGCACGACGGACAATTCTGGCTGATGTTGTATAAATGCAGCTTCCTGCCGCACTTGGGACATTTTGCCATCTGTTAAACCTCCTTGCCGGCGGGAAGACCGCCTATTGAACGCTGTTTGCTCTGCACAGCTTGGGTATTTTTCCCTTGCGGAGTTGTATCTCCGTGACGGAGCAGTTGTCGACCTTCCAGCAGAACGTCTCCGGCAGCTGTATACCGAGCAGGCGCCTTATAAGATAACCGAAAAACGAACCGTGGGCGCAGACGATGACGGAAGAGCCGTCCGGGCAGCTCGCGGCTATGTACTCCAGCGCGGCATCCGCTCTGGCGGCGGTATAGGCGGCGTCCATACCGACAAGCGGCGGCGCGTCCCTGCCGGGCACGAACACGGCCCGCGGTGCCAGACGGGCGAACTCCTCGGGGCTGCCCCCGGGGATGAAGGTGTCCATCTCGCGCAGCTCGGGCAAGAGCAGTATCGGCAGACCGAGCTTTTCCGCGGTCGGCTGGACTGTCTGGGCCGTGCGCACGAGCGTGCTGGCGTAGATATGCTCTATCATGCCGGGCTCAAAACGCTCGGCGAGCCTCTCCGCCTGAGCCAGCCCCTCCGGGGTCAGCGGCGGATCGTCCGGTTGGTATGACGGAGCGTCCGGGGAATTGATATTCCCCCACGACTGCGCGTGCCTGACAAGAAAAAAACGAATATCTTTTTCGTCCAATTTACGCCTCGGTATTCGGATCAAGATTTGCCTGACGGCAAATGACTGCTGCCGATCATTTTAGCAAAAACGGCGGTATTTTGTCAACCTTTTCGCAAAAAACCGGCGCGCTGAGCTGCATCTTTACACTCTTACGATCACCGGCGCTTTGTCCGCGACGCGCTTTGTTCAAATATAGAACGCCCAAGTGACATTTCGGTGACTTTTTTGTGACGTTTTCGTCATTAAACACGCAAAAAAACCGGCTTTCGCCGGTCTTTGAGCTATCGGATGAATCTCTCAAGGAACTCCGCCGTACGCGGATTCTGCGGGTTTTTGAATATCTGCTCCGGGGGTCCCTCTTCGCAGATGACGCCGTCCGCCATGTATATTACGTGGTTCGACACGTCGCGTGCGAACGCCATCTCATGGGTGACGATAACCATCGTCAGGCCCTCGGAGGCAAGCTGTTTCATGACGTCGAGGACTTCGCCGACCATCTGCGGGTCGAGCGCGCTGGTCGGCTCGTCGAACAGAAGCACCTGCGGGCTCATGCACAGAGCTCTCGCTATGGCGACGCGCTGCTTCTGGCCGCCGGAGATCTGCCTCGGCTTTGCGTTGATGAATTCGCCCATGCCGACCTTAATAAGGTTGTCAACGGCCGTTTTTCGCGCGGTGGCCGCGTCAAGCTTGAGCACGTGTCTCATACCCGAAACGCAGTTGCCCAGAACGGTCATGTTCTCAAACAGATTGAACTGCTGGAAGACCATGCCGACCTTCGCGCGGTACGCCGCCGTTTTGAAGCCCCGCTTAAGGATGCTCTCGCCGTGGAACAGGATATCGCCGCCCGTGGGCGTTTCGAGCAGATTTACGCACCTGAGGCACGTCGATTTTCCCGAGCCGGACGCGCCGATCATACACGTCACGTCGCCGGGACGGACGGTGAAGGAAATGTCTTTTAGAACCTCATGGTCGCCGAAGCTCTTCGAGAGGCCCTTTACCTCGAGGACGGGGCTGTTATCTGCCATCTCTTACATCCTCCCTCTTCGGCGCGGAAAGCATCCCGGACGTCGGGGCAAGCTGGTCGCCCGCGGCGAGCCGGTAGTTCTTCGGGCCGTCCATTTTCCTCTCGACGAACCGCAGCAGCCTCGACAGGCTGACCGTCATGATCAGGTACATGACCATCGTCACCGTGTAGACCTCGAAGTTGCGGTAGTACGCGCCGGCTGCGCCCTTTGAGGCAAAGAACAGCTCGACGACCGAAATAACAGACAGCACGCAGGAGTCCTTGACGTTGATTATCAGGTTGTTGCCGATCTGCGGCATGATGTTGCGCAGCGCCTGCGGGATTATGACGTACAGCATCGTCTGGAAATGAGTCATGCCGATGCTCTGAGCGCCTTCGGTCTGACCGGGATCGACGGATATGATGCCTCCGCGCACGGACTCCGCCATGTACGCGCCCGTGTTGACGGTGATTATCACGAGGCCAGCCGTCAGGTTCTCCAGGTTGAGGCCCCACAGAAGCTTTACGCCGTAATAGATGAACATGGCCTGGACCATCATCGGCGTGCCGCGGAACACCTCGACGTATATGTTGATGACAAGACGCACGACGTACAGAACGGCGCGCTTGACGGGATTGTCGCGTTTTGAAGACGGGATCGTCGTCAGTATGCCGCATATAAAGCCTATCACACAGCCGCCTGCGGTGCCGACGAACGCGAGATAGAGTGATATGCCCGCGCCGCGCAGCATAGAAAGCCCGTATTTCTGCAGGATAAAGACGATTATCTGCATGAACGACATGCTGCTGATCTTCAGGCCTTCGCTTTCGATCCTGCCGGTGGTTTCGATGAAATAAGCTACGAACAGCCCCGCCGCGGCCGCGGCGAGAAAGCTCAATACGACGTATTTTACAAACTTGAGCGTCTTTTCACGTTTGGTCAAGGCAAGCACCTCGGTCGATCCGGCAGCGCGTCGGCTGCGGAAGGGATTTTTCGGCTGCAGGATGCACCGCGCAGCCGCTCCCGCAGGACCCGAGCGGCTTTGCGTCGGGGACCTGCGGTAACGGCCCGGGCAATATGATTATATGATCACTCCGCCAGCGGCTGGAGCTCGACGGCCTTCTGCATCCACTCGACAAAGTCGTCGTCTGTAAGCGTCGCAAGACCTGCGTTGAGCGCGTCAAGCAGCTCGGTGTTGCCCTTCATGACGGAAATGCCGATGTTGACGTCCTCATCGGAGACCTGGAAATCGTCGTCGGTGCCGGTGAAGTTGAGTGTCACAAGGTCGTTGTAGGAGGTGCACGCGCTCATGGCGGTCGGAGCGTCGGTGACGACGACGTCCACGTCGCCGCTCCTGAGGGCGGTGATCATGTTCGGGACCTCTTCAATGGCGGTGTGGGCGTCGACGTTGGGGATCTGCGGCACGCACTTGTCGTACCAGATGGTGCCGAGCTGGCTTGTGGCGGAGGCGCCGTCAAGCTCGGAAAGCCCCTTAGCGCCGGCGTATTCGCTGTCGGCCTTTACAAGCACGACGATGGACGCGTAGTAATAGGGCGTGGTGAAGTCGACCGTCTCAAGACGCTCCGCGGTGATGGACTGGCCGCAGATGGCGCAGTCGACGGTGCCCGCCTGAACGGCAAGAGGGATGGAACTCCAGTCCATCTTGTAGATCTCGACCGTCTTGCCCATCTTATCGGCAAGGTACTTTGCCATCATCACGTCGTAGCCGTAGGCGTAGTCGGGGGAATCCTTGATCGGGACCGCGCCGTTTTTGTCGTCCGACTGGGTCCAGTTGTAAGGCGCGTAATTTGCCTCCATAGCCACGCGAAGCACTCCCGATTCGGCGGGAACAGCAGCCGCGGTGTCCTCGGCGGAGCCGGCGGTCGTGGTCGGGTCGTCCGTCTTGCCGCTGCAGGCGGCAAAGGCGAAAACGAGCGAAAGGCATACGAGCAGTGCGATCACTTTTTTCATTTGTTTTACTCCCTTTCTTTGAGCGGTCGAGGGGCAAAGGGGCGCGGTCTTTTTTCACTGCCCCGATGCGGCCTTCGGACTTCGCTTCTGCGCCCCGAAAAAATGACCGCGGCAGTGCTGCCGCGGTCCGTTATATCCGAAAGACCCCGAAGGATCACCGAAAAACGCTCTACGACAGCTCTCCGCCGCTTTCACGGCGACAGTACCCGGGATATTTTCCGCAGGTCCCGACGGCGCAGCGAATTGCCTCTTCCGCTCCGTCTCGGCAGCCGCGCCTTTCGGTCGGGGACGGCAACGTCCTGTTTCCGCCTACTTATCACGGCCGCGCCTCTATCAGGTGCGCATGAGTCACAAGAACTCCAAGTCAATTTAGCACTTTGCGGATACCGTGTCAACAGAAAATTTCATCACGAAGCGCCTGAATCGCTAAAATATCGTTTTATCAAACAAAAAACCCGCGATACGATCGCGGGGTCAAGAGGATCACGTCTTCTCAGCTGTAATAAAAGTCGAGGACTGCGTCCTGAGCGGCTCTGAAGCCGTCGAAGAAAGCCTTGGCAACGGTATTGAAAAGACGCCAGAAGGTCTCTCGGATAGCTTTGATAGCGGTAGTCATGCAACAAACCTCCTCTCACTTGTTTTTTCGTATTTTAAAACAACAGACATAAAAAATCAAGAGTTTATTAAAAAATGATTCATTTTTCTGGCTGCAGAAGACGCGTCACTTTCCGAGGACGAGAGTCATTATGCTCATTCCGGGGACGTTTATGCGCGAGCTCTTCGCACCGGAATAAATGAGCGCGCAGTCGGAAGCGGCGTCGGTGATATAGGTCTGCTGGGTCCTGTAGCAGCCGAGGAGCCGGGCGTTGACGGCGGTCTCGGAATCGTTCACAAGCACGATGACCGTTTTTTCATCGTCCAAGAACGCGGTCGACTGAAGCAAGGGAGAGCTGACGAGCGCGTCGCAGCGGGTCATGCCGGGGGTGATGAACGCGGAGAACTGCCTGAAAGCGTAATAACGCTTGTACATCGTGAGCGTTTCGCCGTCAAGCTCCATAAGCCCGTCGCCGTTGACCGCCGTCCAGGACTGCCACGACACGGCGTTGAGGACGTTGAGGTCCTCTATCATCGTCTTCGCCATGTAGATACCGCTGTCGATCGTCGTGCTGTCGAGTCTCAGCGGCAGCTCGCACCACTCGCTCATGACGAATTTCTTGTCGGGGTATTTTTCTGCCATCTTTGCCGCGAAGGCGGCTTTGCCCTCGACGTTCCTGTCCATCCAGTAGCTGTGAGCGTGGATGTGGTCCGCCGCGGAGGAAACAGCCTCGCGGGAGAACGCCTCGTCGATATATGCGTCGTATTCCTCGGTGAGCTGCCCGCTTTCGGGGCAGGCAAGCTTATATGGACAGCCGCGCGAACTCATCGTGACCGCGAAGAGCTCGAGCAGCTCGGCGCATTCCTCTGCCGTGTAGTGGCAGCCCTCCTGACCGACCCAGTCTCCGCCCCAGCTCCACTGAGGCTCGTTGATCGGCGAGATCTCCGTCACGGGGATCCCCTCGGCAAGGAAATGGTCGGCTATTGTCAGGACGTAGTCGACGAACGCCTGATAGTTCTCCTTGGGAAGGTTCGAAACGTTCGCCTCGAGCCCGCCGGAGGCGTGGCCGCTGACGGTCATCGAATAATGCGGACTGTTGCAGAAGAGCACCACGTTCTTCGCGCCGTACTCCACGGCAAGCTTCATCATGCGCACGGCGTTGGCGTCTCGCGTGAAATCGTAACGGGACTCCCCGGAATCGGGGTCAAAAACGAGGAAACTCTCGGTTTTCCGCGACGCGCTGTCGATACGCTCCGCGGGATCGTCCGCCGATCCGCCGCCGATATTGTAGCGGTAGGTCGTCAGCCCCAGCCCGGTCTCGGGGTCGTAGAGCAGACGGGCTATCCTGCGCGCCGTCGCCTCGTCGTCGATCGTCTGAGCCCACCAGGCGGAGCTGGTACCGAACGACTCTATTGTCTGGTACGTCTCATATCTGTTCACGCCGACGGCCTCCGATTTCCCGACCGTCACAAGGTCGAACGACAGGGTCGTGAAAAAAGATAAGATCAACGCTATATATCTGAGCATCCCGTCACATCCTTTCCATCACTTGAGTGAAAAAAGATAAAACCGCCCGGAAACCCGGCGGTCGTATCTTCATGGCACACCCGTGCGAGGCGCGGTCGCCTGTCAGCAGCGGACACCGGAACGGTGTGCCTCAAGCCATCTCTCAGAAGCCTCTGTTGGCGCGCTCCTCTTTGAAGCAGTCGTCGCAAAGAACGGGTTTGCCCTCGGTAGGCTCAAAGGGAACCTGACAGGGCTTGCCGCATTTCGTGCAGACAGTGTCGAACATCTGTCTGGGACCTCTAGCACTCTGTTTGCGTTTCGTACGGCAGTCTCTGCAGCGCTGCGGCTCGTTCTCAAAGCCCTTTTCGGCGTAGAACTCCTGCTCGCCGGCAGTGAAAATGAATTCCTTGCCGCAATCCTTGCAGATTAAGGTCTTGTCTTCGTACATGGTTTTACCTCGTTTGAATATATTCTTGCTTCCGACACAACGAGACACTACATGAAGCAATTATCCGACAGCTACCGCTGATAGATACCGGGTAACGGCTCAGACGCCGAAAAAACGGTTGCCTGAAAAAAGCATGAAAAAATACTTTAGGCGATTTTACTACTTTTAAAAACGCTTGTCAACAAAAAGTGAGCTAAACGCCAGAATTTTAATAAATTAGACAAAAAACACCTTAAAAAGGACGGAAAACGCTCAGCGCGACCACGATAGTTGCGCCCACGAGCAATACGCACAGTAATATAGCCACGATCCTTTTGAGATTTTTACCCTTCATGTTATACCCCCGCCAGTTGTTTCGCGCCGGAAAGCAGTTCCTCAACAAGCTCTGCGGCCTGAGCTTTGCCGGTACCCTTCGCACCGATATAGATCTTCAGCTTCGGTTCCGTACCCGACGGCCTTATTATCAGCTTGCCCGGGCTCAGTTCGTAAATAAGGATGTCCGAGACGGGATAATCAAGCGGCGTGACTTCGCCTGAAGCGTCCGTCCGCGTCAGCGCGATGAAATCGGAAACCGCAAGGACGTCATATCCGGCGATCTTTTTCGGAGCGTTCGATCTCAGCCCCGCCATGATGCTCTTCATATTCTCCATGCCGTCTGCACCGGGGAAGGAGAAAGAGACCACCTTGTTTTCACAGAAACCGTAGTGCTCATAAACAGAGTCGAGCATCTCGGTGAGCGTCATCCCCTTTGCCGAGGCATAGCACGCAAGCTCGGCGATGAGCATCGACGCGACGACCGCGTCCTTGTCGCGCACGTATGAACCGCGCAGATAGCCGTAGCTCTCCTCGAAGCCGAGGATGAAATCCCCGGACCTGCCGTCCTTTTCAAGCGCGGTGACGTACTCGCCGATATATTTGAAGCCTGTAAGCAGCTCGACGCACTGCGCCCCGTATTCCCTGCACACGTCCGTCACGAGGTCGCTCGTGACGATAGACTTTATCACGACCGGTTTTTCGGGCATCAAGCCGGAGCCGGACAAGCCGCCGAGGATGTAATCGGTCAGCAGGATCCCGACCTGGTTGCCGGTAAGAAGAGTATACTCGCCGTTTCTCCCGCGCACGGCTATGCCCATCCTGTCCGCGTCCGGGTCGGTCGCGATGATAAGGTCCGCCGGGAAGCTTTCGGCCTGCTTTATCCCCTCCTCGAAAACCTGCCTGATCTCCGGGTTAGGGTACGGACATGTCGGGAAACGTCCGTCGGCCAGCTTCTGCGATTCAACGACTCTGACGTTTTTGTGCCCGCAGAGGCGAAGGATCTCGCGCACGTAAAGATTGCCCGTACCGTTGAGCGGAGTGTAGAGTATCTTTATCGGGCGCTCCTTCGGCAGATCGGGACGGATCCTTTGATCGAGCACGGAGTCCAGGAACTCCTTCTTCACGTCGTCGTCGATGAATTCCACCATGCCGGAATTGACGGCGGAGGCGAAGCTCACTTTCTTTATCCCGGAGAAATAATCGGTGTTTTTGATAAAACCGTAGGTCTTGTCGGCCGCGGCGTCGGTCATCTGGTAGCCGCCGGCGTCGTAGCACTTGAAGCCGTTGTACTCCGAAGGATTGTGGCTGGCTGTGATCACGATGCCGGAGCTCGCGCCGTAACGGCGCACCGCGAACGACACGAGCGGCGTGGGCGCTATGTCGCCGTAAAAATAAACCTTGATCCCGTTTGCGGCAAGCACGCCGGCCGCGGTCTCGGCGAACAGGCGGGATTTTATCCTGCTGTCATACCCAATGGCGACAGACGGCGAGTCGAAATCGGCGTTGAGGTAATCCGCCAGGCCCTGTGCAGCTCTGCCGACGGTGTATACGTTCATCCTGTTGGTCCCCGCGCCGATAACGCCGCGAAGCCCCGCTGTGCCGAAAGACAGGTCCATATAAAAACGGTCGGAGATCTTTTCCGCGTCGCCCTCTATGTCGGCAAGCTCCAAGGCAAGGTCGGGATCTTCAAAGGCGTTTTCGCTCCAGATCCTGTACAGCTCGTTAACGTCTCTCATATATACCTCCGTAATCTGACGTTTTTGTCCTGACAGCGCGGCTTCAGACCGATTCCTCCTCGGAAAGGCTCGTTATAAACCTTCCGAGCGCCGCCTGGCCTTCGCGGTCGCGTTTGAATACGCCACAGTCCTCGAGTATGGCGCAGAAAACCTTGCCGACCTCTTCCCTGAATATCTCATCCGCCGTGTCTGCGCTGAAATCGATCCTTCTTCCGAGGATATCCTCAGCCCAGTCGGCATGCTTCGCGACAGACTCGATCGCGCGTATATCAGCTCCGTCGAGCATGGCTTTTTTCAGGGTCTCGAGCTCTGTTTTGAGCCTTGACGGAAGTACCGCGAGCCCCATGACCTCTATGAGCCCGATGTTTTCACGTTTGATATGATGATACTGCGGGTGCGCGTGGTATACGCCGTCCGGGAACTCGGCGCTCGTGATGTTGTTGCGAAGCACGAGGTCGATCTCATAGTTCCCGCCGCGCATGCGCGCTATGGGCGTGACGGTATTGTGCTCCTCGCCGTCGGTGAACGACAAAATGTTCACGCTCTCGTCGGTGTATTTCTTCCACCGGGTCAGGATCATGTCGCAAAGGTCGACGACGCGTTCCCTGTCCGGGCCGGATACCCTCAGGCAGGTCATGGGCCACTTGACTACGCCCGCGCTGAGGTCGTCATACCCCGCCACGGTGAACGGACGCTCGACCCCGGCCTTTGCCATGGGGAACTCGTAGTTGCCGCCCTGAAAATGCTCGTGCGCAAGGATGGAGCCGCCGACGATCGGAAGCCCCGCGTTCGAGCCTACGAAGTAATGCGGCAGAAAGTCGATTATATCCAGCAGCTTGACGAACACCTCACGGTCGATTTTCATCGGGACGTGGACGCTGTTGAGAAAAATGCTGTGCTCGTTGAAATAGACGTAGGGGGAATACTGGAAGAACCATTTCTGCCCCGCTACGGTGATCGGTATGATCCTGTGGTTCTGGCGCGCGGGATGGCCGAGCCTGCCCGCGTAGCCCTCGTTCTCGGCGCATAGCTGGCACGCAGGGTATTTTTCGCCGCCGGATTCCTTGCCCGCCAGCTTGATAAGGCGCGGGTCCTTTTCCGGCTTGGAAAGATTTATGGTGATGTCAATGTCGCCGTACTCGGTCTTCGTCACCCATTTGACGTCGTTTTTTATCCTGTACGCGCGGATATAATCGGTCTTCTGGCTGAATGCGTAATAGTAATCGGTCGCAGAGACCGGGTCCTTTTCGTAAAGAGAGTAAAACTTTTCGATGACGCTAGAAGGCCTTGGGGTGAGCGCGCCCATGACAGCGGTATCGAACAGGTCCCTCCGGGTAACAGACTCATCGATGAGGCCGTTTTCATGGGCATAGTCGAGAAGAACACGGAGGATCTCCTCAAGCGGCGCTGCCGGAGCTGTCTGAGGAAAAGAAAACGAGTCCTTTTTCAGGACTGCCAGCACGGAATTTATCGCCCACAGGCGATCGGCCTCCGCGACAAGCCCTTCGGTGACAGCGTAATCGACAAGAGCTGTTATTGCTTCGTTTACGGTCATAAATTAGCCTCCGATCCCATTTCATTCGACGCTTTTCAGGCTCATTATGTACTGAAACTGTCTTTCACCGCCGGAAAGCACCTCGAACCTGCCGAGATAAGTCCTGGCGGAATCGTAATAAAGAATGTAGCCGATATCCTTTTCGGCGAAGTCCCTGCCGTCATACATGATCTCGCAGTATTTGTCGCAGTCCCGAAGGAGCCCGGCAAGCCCCGTGTCGTTCTTTTTTGAGATCACGACCGTGTCGTTGATGCCGAGATCCTCGTCCGTCACCTCATGCTCAACGTAGGAGGGTGAGGGATCATATATTTTATACATTATTATATCGCCCTGACCGACGTACTCGAACATCTCGGGGTAGATCTCGTAACGGGAGCCGGAAAGCCTGTCCGTCATCTGCGCTTTTGTTTTGCCGAGGCTCGCCGAGCTGTACAGGAGCTCGTCGAAAACGTAGGTCCCGAACTTGTCCGCTATGACCGCGGGGACCGGCTCCTCTTTTGAACAGGAGGACGTAAAAAAGCATACCGCGACGGCAAGCAAAGTCGCTGTGGCGCAGCCGAAGCGGCGCGCTGAGCTTTCAGGATGCCGCGAACAAAACAATCCACTCATGATCGCACCGAGCTTTCTTCCGACCGCTCCGCCGGCAGAATGACGATGGACTGCTGGCCGAAGGATGCGTACGGCGCCTCGACGTCGTACTTGAGATATCTGTAATTCTTACCCTTCTGAGGGTCGTTGAAATAATAGTAATGGTCGTCGTAGCCCGTAAGGACGAGGCAATGCATGGGCGCGACCCATGAAAAAACGTTCGAGGTACCTAAAACGTACCAGCTCATGGACCGCCTTGCGTCCGTCATGCCCGATGTCGCCCAGATAACGACAGGATCCCCGGCGGAGATATACCTGTTGCAGAGCTCCTGCAGCGAAAGGCCGTAATTCAGCCTGACGCTGAACCCGTACTGAGGTACGAATTTGTTGAGGGCTTTTTCGATCACCGTGCCGTAACAGCCCCACCCCTCCTCGGAATAAGGGCTGCCGAGGAAAACCTGATTGGGGTCGTCGCCGAAGGCTATGCCGAGAGCGTCGCGGAACGGAGCGGTGCCCATGTCGAGATAAGTCCCGATAAAGAATTCGGGCGTGGAGGGTATGCCGTAGTAATTGCACAGCATGACCGCGCTTATGCTTTCACAGCCGGAGGGATATCTCTCCAGCTGATCGATGAACGGCACGTCGAGCAGAACGCCCTCACCGTCAAAATTCCCCTGAAGGTGCGCTCCTTTATCGACCTTTTCCGGCTCATCCTTTTCGATAGGCACCAGCTGCGCCTCATTCGGCGCCGCGTCGGTCGATTCCTCCTCCGTCAGGGTGAGGACCTCCGAGAAGGTCTCGGAAGCTGTCGTCGGAGTGTAGGGGGACTTGTAGACGTTCGTCGGCTCCGCAGACTGACTCCGTTCGCAGGCGGCGAAGCCGACGAACAGAGCGACAACAAGCAGAACACATAATAAACGGCTCATGGGCAGTCTCAATTCCGCGCCGGCTTCACGGCGTTTCTTATCGCCGCAAGCTCTGCGGGGGTCAGCTTCCGCCATTTCCCTGGCTGGAGAGAACCGAGCGATAAGGGGCCGACGGACAGCCTTTTGAGCCGTATCACCTCGAGCCCGGCGTTCTCACAGAGCCTGCGGATCTCGCGGTTGCGCCCTTCCCGGAGCGTCATCTCGAGCACGGACCTGTCGAAGGAGCTCTCAAGCACCTTTACCGACGCCGGAACCGTTTTCTTCCCGTCGAGCATCGCGCTCTGCGTCAGTATGGTGAGCTGCTCGTCGGTAGGCCGCGACGAAACGGTCACGCGGTAGGTTTTCGATATCCTGCCGGAGGGGTGAGCTATGGCGTTTGCAAGCTCGCCGTCATTGGTAAACAGAAGCAGGCCCTCGCTTTCGCGGTCAAGCCTGCCCACCGGGTACACGCGCGCGCCCGCATCTGAAACCAGCGAAGCGACGCAGCGCCTGCCCTGTTCGTCGCTCATGGTGGTGATATACCCGCGCGGCTTATAAAGCATGATGCAGACGCGGCCGCTCTGGGGCTCGACCCGTTTCCCGTCGACGTAGACCATATCCTCGTCGGGGTCGAGCTTATCGCCCGGACGCACCGGCTTGCCGTTGACGCGGACACGGCCGAGCTCCATCAGTTCCTCGGCCCTTCGCCGGGAACAGACGCCGCAGTCGGCAATGTATTTCTGGACCCTTACAGGAGCTGCCATTTACTCGGCGGCTGATACTTCGGCGGCGCCGGCAGCCTTCTTCTGCTCCTCGACGGCGTCCTCAATGACCTGAGCCTGCTTGGGATTGCCCTTGACCTTGTCGACGATGCCGCTGACCTTGTCGAACATATCGGGCATCATGTTGACGACTCTCTCCGCGGCGTTCTCGGCGGTATGGATATACTTGACGCTGACATCGCCGCCCCTGACAACGAGGAACGCAACAGGCGTGATGGTCACGCCCGCTCCGCCGCCGCCGCCGAAGAGCTCGGACGAGCCCTTGGACGGGAAATCAGCCCCGCCGGAGGCGAAGCCGTACGTCACCTTCGAAACCGGGATGACCGTCAGGTCGTCCGCCAGGACGGTCGGCTGACCGATGATCGTGCTGACGTCGATGAGCTGCTTGACCTTTTCAATCGTGGTCGCGAGGATCCCCGAGGCTGACTGTTCTTTCATTAGCTTTCTCACCTTTCTTTTGAGGTTTTTCTTTGCTCTTGAACGTAAAGATGTATTTAAAGACTATCTTGTTGATAAAAGCGAACGCCATAAGGACGACTGCGTTAATGAGGATGAGCGGCGTGAAATGGAGCCTGACGTAAAACGCCTCTTCGCCGTATCTGGCGAGAAAATCCGGCTCGATATTGAAGCTGTACTTCCTGACCCGCATATTGCGCACGACGCAGCCGAACATCGGCCAGCAGACGGCGCAGAGCTTGCCGTACTCCTCCGCCGTGCGGGCGGAATCGTTTTTGGCGACCTTGATGTCGACGTAAAGCTCGTCGATTACGAAACAGCGGAGCACCCGGCGCATGAAAGTGCCCAGAACGGCGGTTATCCGCTCAAAAAGATCGATGACTCCGTTTATGCCGTTGTTCTTCATGAACGTGAGGATCGGGTTCTCTTTTTTGGGCTTTTTCGCGGCGGTGCCGGCCACGCTCTCTTCCGCTTCGGCGGCGTCTTCCGCTGAGGCTTCCGCGGCAGCCGTATCATCCGCGGCGGAGTCCGTCTGCGCGGCGTCCGCCTGCTCCGGCACGGTCTGCGCGGCAGCTTCGGCAGGCGGCTCCTGTTTCTTCTGTTTTTTCTTCTTCGCTTTTTTCGGTTTTTTCTCTGCGGGAGGATAAAGCGGTAGCTTAAGGAAAGCGACCCGAAGCTCCGCTCTGAGCTCCTCGGACCAGTCTAAGGCGGCGCCGATCGGCACGCACAGGACGGCGACGATCAGCGCGATCAGTCCGAGAATGATATATAAGGCTATCATGCCGTCCTCCTTTCGGTTTTTCGGCGCGCAGCGGCGCGTCAGGCAGGGTCGGGAGCCTGCGCGGCGTTTTCGGCAGGCACTGCAGCTTTGAAATCCGGCAGCTCCGCAAGGCTCTCCATCGAGAAGCAGCGAAGGAAAACGTCTGTTGTACGGTAGATTATCGGCCTTCCGGGGAGCTCAAGACGCCCGCATTCCTCGACCAGAGACCTTGAAACGAGCGTTTTGATGACGCCGGAGCAATCGACTCCCCTGACCTGCTCGACAAAACCCGACGTTACCGGTTGATTATAAGCTATAACCGCCAAAACTTCAAGTGCCGCTTGGCTCAAAGGCTGATTTTTTTTCAGATCGAGCACGTTTGCTACGTCCGGGCGGTACTCCCTGCGCGCGGCGAGCTGCAGCTTGCCCCCGAGATTGAGCAGGCAGAGCCCGCTTCCCTCCTCGTCCAGCTTCGTTTTCAGGCTTTGCGCCGCTTCGTACGCCTCCTCGGGCGTTATCTCAAGCCCTGCGGCGATACGTTCAAGCTCCACCGCCTCCCCGCAGGAGAACAGCACGGCCTCCATGCGGGCGATCGTATCATTCCTCATATTTCAGTCCCCTGAGCTCGGTGTCGATAAGCGTCAGCGTTTCCATTCCCTGCTCGCCCTCTATCCTGATGTTCTTGTTCTTGGCGAGCTCCAGCACTGCGAGAAAGGTCGCCACGAGCTCGCTCCTGTCCTCACAGCGCGCGAAAACCGCCTTGAGCACGCCGCGTTTTTTCTTCACGAGATAGTCGATGACCGTAAAAAACCGTGACGAAACGGAAACGAACCTTTTCGCGACGAGCTGCCTGAAAGCTTCCGCGTTCGGCTGCAGCCTGTCCTTACGCCTGCCCGCCGCCGCCCGGTACGCCTTCAGCAGCTTTTCGAGCGGATAGACGCGCGAATACGGCGCCAGCGGGATATCCTCCGCCTGTTCCCTGACGGAATAATCCATGCCGTAGCTCTGTTTGTCGAGCAGCTCCGCGGCGCGCTTGCAGTCGCGGTAGTCGATAAGCTCGCCCGTCAGCTCCTTTTTAAGCTTCTCGGCGGTGTCGTCGTAAACGGGAAGGAGCGCCGCGGATTTTATCTGAACGAGCCGCGCCGCCATCGCGAGGAAATCGGACGCCAGGTCCATGTCCCTGTCGCTAGCGAGACGGACGAATTCAAGATACTGGTCCACAAGCTCGACTATCGGTATGTCGTAGATATCGAGCTTGTGCTTCGAGATCAGATACAGCAGCAGGTCGAGCGGCCCCTCAAATGACTCGAGGCGAAAGCTCGGCGCGTCCGGGTCTGAGATCTCATAGCCCGCGACGTCCGCGGCTGTGTAAAACCTTGTTTCGTTCATGAAAACAGCTTGAAAGGCAGAGAGACGATCCAGATGAAGCCCTTGTACACAAGGGTCGACAGGAAATTCAGCGGCCACGATAGCCAGCCGAGCCAGAGCAGCACGAACAGCCCGAGCATGATGTAACGCTCATACCTGAGCAGAAAATAATAATATTTGTCGGGCACGAACGCCGTCAGGAGCCTGCTCCCGTCAAGCGGCGGGATAGGCAGCAGGTTGAAGACCGCGAGCGAGATATTGATATTCCCGGCGAGATTGAAGAAGATCTGAAGAGCCCTTATGAACGAGCTGTCCGGAAAGACCCTTGCCCCGAGGAACAGAAAGAACTCGTACATGAACAGAAAGAAGAGCGCCATGATGAGGTTTGCGGCGGGTCCTGCGAGTGAAACGAGAGCGAAATCGCGTTTTTTATGTTTGTAGCCGAAATTGTTGATGTTGACCGGCACGGGCTTGGCGTAGCCGAAGCCGACGAGCAGCAGCATCAGCGCGCCTATCCAGCTTATGTGCGCCAGCGGGTTGATGGTCAGCCGCCCAGACAGCCGGGCAGTTTCGTCGCCCAGCTTAGTCGCCGCCAGCGCATGCGCGTATTCATGTATCGGCAGGCAGCAGAACACCACGAAGACCGACGCGCAGAGCGAGACGACTATCTCAAGGGCCGAATAACCTGAAAAAAGGTACCTTAACATTTTCGCTCCTTTTGACCGATAAGAAATAACGGATCGAAGAAAGATTCACCCGGTCCGGACGCCGCCGACTATATGGACGTCCTCCCCGCCGGGACAGGGTCTGTCGGAAAAATCCGAAAACCCGCAGTTTGCCATCAGCTCCATGACCGCGGGGGCCTGCCAGTCGTCGCACTCGAAGGCGGCGAAAGAACCGCGGCGCATCCGTGAAATGCAGCCGTCCGCTATAGCGCGGTAGAAAAAGAGTCCGTCGTCTCCGCCGTCGAAGGCCTGAGTAGGCTCAAAAGCGGTGTCCGCGCCGAGCAGGGCGACGTTTGCGGAACGCACGTAAGGCGGATTGGACACGAGCACGTCGGGCGTTCCGAGCCCGTCCGGAAAAGGCTCCGTTACGTCGCGGATGACCGTCCGCGCGTTGTTTATCCCGAGAAAAGCGCGGCTTTTTTCACACCAGGCCGCCGCCTCGGGATATTTTTCGAACAGGACGACCGACGCTCCCGGCGCGTTTTTCGCAACGCTCAGACCCACCGCGCCGGAACCCGCACAGAGGTCCCAGACCAGCGGTGCGGCAAGCCCGTTTTTTTCGATATGCTCCAGCGCGGCGGAAACGAGATGTTCCGTCTCCTGACGCGGAACGAGCACTCCGGGACCGACGAAAAACTGAAGGCCGTAAAACTCCCACGAGCCCAGGATATACTGCAGCGGCTCCCCGTCTGACCTGCGACTGACGAGCTCGCCGCATTTTCTGACGTCGTCCTCGCCGACCGGGTCCGGATAGCTCAGAAGAAGCCTGTCCTTGGACAGTCCGAGAGCAAACATAACGAGCTGCGCCGCGTCGAAGTCCGGGTATTCGACGCCCGCCTCCGAAAGCGAGCCCTCGCTGCGGCGAAGAAGCCCGAATACCGTCATTTTATGGTGTCGTCGTCGGGGTTGTCCGTGATGCAGCCCTGAAGCGCGGCGATACCCACCTCTATTATATCATCGGTCGGTTCGGCGGTGGTTATCCTCTGCATGGCAAGGCCCGGGGCGGAAAGGATCTTCACGAACACGTTCTCATGCTTGCCTGCGTAGGTTATGAACTCATACCCCACGCCCATGACGACGGGTATGAGCAGCAGCTTTATGAGGACCCACAGCAAGCGCAGCCCGGGGTCGGCGAGCGTCGGGAAGATGAGTATGATTATCGACGACGTGAGGATGCTGATTATCAGCACGACGAAGATAAAGCTCGTGCCGCAGCGCGGGTGGAAACGGCTCATTTTCCGGACGTTTTCGACCGTCAGCTCAAGCCCCGATTCGTAGCAGAATATGCTCTTGTGCTCCGCGCCGTGGTACATGAACACCCTGTGGATGTCCTTCATGCGCGAAACGATGAACATGTAGGCGACGACGATGATTATGCGTATGATGCCCTCGAGCGCGGGCTTGAAGGGCGACAGGACGCCGTCAGCGAGCTTCGTGTTGACAAGGTCCACCAGAAACGAGGG
>JAILDS010000023.1 GCA_024689165.1 Clostridia bacterium | reverse complement strand
GGCTCTCCGCTATCTCCCGCGCGTTCGGTACGTTCTTGCCGGTATCGATGAGAAGCGCCTTGTCTGTTCCCGTAAGCAGGAAAAATCTTACGCCGTCGTCCTCGATCCTCCACGTACTGTCGTTGATTTTTATTATCTCTGACATTTTGCTTTTCTCCTTATCTTTATTTAATTAATTTCCGTGCAAAAACCTCCGAACGTGCCGCGGCCCGTTTGTCCGCGCGGTCGGATCTGCGGCGCGGCAGGCTCTTTTCGGCGCCTCCCGCCGCGTATTTAAAAACGATACGTTATTTATGTTCGCCGATGAGCTTTTCCATCCAGATCATGTTGTACCATCGGCCGAACTTGTAGCCGCACTTGTGGAACACGCCGACCTTGGTGAAGCCGACGTGGCGGTGGAACTGCTCGCTGTTTCTCGTCAGGTACTCGTCCTCTTCCACGGGATCACCGATGCAGGCGTACAGATTCAGTATGCCCATGGCTTTCAGTCTCTCCTCCATCGCCTCGTAGAGCTTGCGTCCGTAGCCGCGCCCTTTTGCGCCGCGGTCGAGATAGATGGTCATCTCGCACGAACGGTCGTAGGCCTCGCGCCCGACGAACGCGCCCGCGTACGAATAGCCCTGTACGACGCCGTCCTCCTCGACGACGAGATAGGGGTACTTTTGCAGTGTGTGACGTATGCGGTTCATGAACTCCTCAAGCGTGGGTACGGTGCGCTCGAAGGAGATCGCCGTGTTTTCTACATAGTACGTGTATATTTCGAGAAGACGGGGAGCGTCTTCCGTCGTTGCGCTTCTGATCATCATGATATTACCTCCGTGACCTGCCGCCTGTCCGTTTTCACGGGCGCAGGGTGATCAGCTCCCACTCGCATCGCGCCTGCGTGCGCAGCGGAAGCATCCAGCCGCTCTCTCCGGCGGTCACGTACAGACGCGTGCCCGCCTCCTCAAATTCGCCGTATGCCGGCAGACCCAGCATGAGATACACGAACCGCAGCGGCCAAAGCTGACCCGCGAGCGTGTGTCCTGACAGCTGCAGGGCGGATACCTCCTCCGCGAGCTGCTCCTCGTCATACGGCTGATGGTCGGCCACAAGCAGGGCTCCAACGCCCCCGTACGGGTCGGAGAGCTGCGACCACGGCTTTCTCGCGCCGCCCATGCTGACGTCCTCCCGCCCCAGCAGGACGAGATCGTCCGCGACCTTGACGAATTCGTCCGACAGGACCCGTATCCCTGCGCCGCGCAGGGCGGCTTCAAGCTCACTGTCGCTGTACGTCCTGCCGCCCAGGAGATCGGCGTCGGGCTGTCTGTCGTGATTTCCGTACACGAAATATACCGGCGCCTCGATACCGGAGAGTATCCGATATGCCGCCGTCATATCTTCACGCGACGTCATTTCATCCGTCACGTCTCCGCCCAGAATGACGAATTCGGGCGATACGTCGTTGATCTGCGCGCAGACCTTCTCCAGCGTTTCAAGAGACTGGGCGTTTCCGGCGTGAATATCCGCCATGAAAACGAAGGTGTGCTCCCGCGTGAGCCCATCCGCCTGCCAAACGTGCGTCCTTTTCACGACGCGCCCGGCGTTCACGATCCCGAAGACCGCGAAGCAGACGCAGAACAGCAGGCTCAGCACACAGTTCAGTTTTTTAATGCAGGGGAGCCGTCCGGCGGTACGGTCTTTGATATGCTTAAGCCGGCGGATCAGATATTCCGCGGCGCTTGCCGCCGTGTCGCCGACGAGTGCGACGTACACCGCCGCCAATATATCGCCGTGACGGTAGGAGAACGCGCCGGTGACAGCAACGAACATGATAGCCGCCGCCGGGATAAGCAGCAGCTTGATCAGAAAGACGGCCGTACGCAGAACGGGGTGCCGTCCCTTTCTGAGGCAGACCTGACACGCGCAGAGAAGCGCCCATGCCGCGATGATCTTCGCTATGAAAACCGCCGTTTTTCCGAAACTCATTCCGAGCCCCCTCTTGACGCAAAGCGTCCGTTTTTGCGACGCGGAAACAAAACCGCGTCCATGCCGTCACGGCACCGTGAATGCGTATTATCTATTGCCGCTTCTGTTTTTCGGCGAGCCATTCCGCGCGAGTGAGCAGGTTGACGTGACCGACGCGCGTTTCGCCCATCTGCGGGACGGGAACGTCCGTACTCGTCCACTTGTGGCTGAATCCGAGCTTTTCCTGCACGCGGCGCGACCTCTCGTTGCCGTCGTACCAGCCGCACCAGACACGCTCGAGCCCGAGGTCCTCAAAGGCGCGGCGCAGCAATTCACGCGCCGCCTCCGGCACGATGCCGCGTCCCCAGTAGGGGACGCCGATCCAGTATCCGAGCTCCGCCTCGTCGTCCTTCTCCGCGAGATCGCAGTGAAATTTCAGCCCTATGCTGCCGACGGGCAGACCTGTCTCCTTCAGCACGACGGCGTACGTTTCCGGCGCGGAGAGCACGTCGCGTATGACCTGACGGCTGTTTTCCGCGCTCGTATGAGCGGGCCACCCCGCGATCGGGCCCACGCGGGGGTCCTTCGCGTATTTATAGCACTCCTCCGCGTCGTCTTCTGCCCACGGGCGGAGGATAAGTCTTTCTGTTTCAAATATCATTCCAGTTTTTCCTCATTGTGTGTTTTGCCGTTCGCGGAGTCACCGCCGCAGATACTCCGACGATACCGGAAATTCAAAATATGTATCAGGATACGGCTCGTCCTTCAGACAGAAGTGCCACCACTCGCAGTCGAGAGGCTGAAAACCGTTCCGCACCATCACTCGCTGGAGGAGCATGCGGTTTTCATACTGCTCGTCCGTTACTTTCCGGCAGTCCGGGTGAGAGAGCTCGCTGAACAGATCGAAGGGGCTGCCCATATCAAGCTCCTTGCCCGTCTTCATATCCAGCAATGTCAGATCTACGGCGCTGCCGCGGCTGTGGCTGGACTTTTTGGCGATATACCCCTCGTTGAACAGCTCCTGCTTCTCAAGCTCCGGGTAAAAATACGGCTTCATGCGTATGTCCTGATCCTCGATGCCCCATAGCACGAAC
>JAILDS010000310.1 GCA_024689165.1 Clostridia bacterium | reverse complement strand
TCCGTCTCCCGCGGCTCGCCGTCGGCGTCCAGATAGCGGACGGAAGCGACGACGTCTTTGATTTCGCCGCCGTAAGCCCCGGCATTCATGATGACGGCGCCGCCCAGGGAGCCGGGGATGCCGTGGGCAAATTCCAGCCCGGCGAGCCCCTGCTCCTTCGCCGCGGTCGCCAGGCGCGCCAAGGTCACGCCCGCGGCTGCCCGCAGACCGTCGGCGGTGCGCTCGATCGAGGCGAAGCGATCTCCGAGATGCACGACGGCGCCGCGGACGCCCTCATCGCGGACCAGCAGATTGGTGCCGTTTCCGATCACGGTCGCCGGCGCCCCGACGGCGCACAGATAACGCCACACGGCGCACAGCTCCGCCTCGCTGCCCGGCTCGACGAAAACCTCCGCCGGACCGCCGATGCGGAAGGAGCAATGCGCCTTCATCGGCTCGTTTTCCCGCAGCGGCAGCGCGGGGAACGCGCGCTTCAGATCCCTTGCGAGAGAGGATTCAGACATAGTATTCCTCCGAAACAGCGATGATCGAATGCTCAGACAAAGCCGCCCCAGCCTTCCTCGCTGTCGTCGATGCCGGCGTCGTGACGCTTCATCAGTTCCTTCGCGGCGTTGTAGCCGAGCTTTTTCTCGCGGTGGTTCATGGCCGCGACTTCCAGGATGATCGCAAGGTTCCGCGCCGGAGCAACGGGAATCGTCACCTGCGGGATCGTGACGCCGAGATAGGAGACCGTCTCTTCCGTCAGACCAAGGCGGTCAAAGTCGGCGCAGTCTTCCCAACGCACAAACTTCACCACAAGATCCACGTCGCACACAGGGAGTACGGAGCCGACGCCGTAGATACGGCGGACATCGATGATACCGAGGCCGCGCAGCTCCATGAGATAGCGGATCATTTTCGGCGCTGTGCCGATGAGGCGGGTACGCCCCATTCGCCGGAGCTCCACAGCGTCGTCCGCCACAAGCCGGTGGCCGCGCTTGACAAGCTCCAGAGCGACCTCGCTTTTGCCGATGCCGCTCACGCCCTGAATCAGCAGCCCCTCGCCGTGCACCTGAACCAGAACGCCGTGCTCCGTCTGCCGATCGGCCATATAGGTGCGCAGTGTGCCGATCACCTGCGCAATAAACTCACTTGTCTCAAGGTCCGTGGTCAGAAGCGTGACGTCATACCGGCGCGCCGCGTCGACAAAAAGCTCGTCGGGCTCCACCCTGTAGCACGCGATCAAAGCGGGGATCTTGTGAGAGAAGAGATTGTCGATGACTTTTTTCCGCTCTTCCTGACTCAATGTCTTCAGATAGGCGGTTTCCGCGCGGCCGACGATCTGGAGGCGGTCGGCGTCGAAGCCGTCATAAAAGTTCACGAACTGCAGCGCGGGACGGGAAATGTTGTAGTTCCATACCTCTACGCTGTCGTAATCCGTCGACTTATAGAGTACGTTGAGTCCGTGCGAATCCACGACGGTGCTCAGTTTTACGCTGTATTTCAGTTTCATGGCAAAGCCCTCCCGTTCGGAGCATTCTATTGATATCTGTCCGGGTGAGACCCCGGCTTCTATATTTTATATGTTTTCCCGCCGTTTGGCAATCCCCCACCGCAGTGCATTTCATCGCCCTGTTTCTGTACATTTTGCCGGGAACACAAAATCTTGTGGTGCTCCAGGACTTCCGGACGCAAGTGCGGGCAGGCTGTCGGGCAGAATGAAAAAAGTGCTGAAAAACCAAAAGTTTTTCTTGCATTTTCAGATTTCGTTTGCTATTATAAATAAGCTGTTTATCTGTGATACTAACGAGCGAGGAGGTGCAGCATAAGATGGCAAAGTGTGAATTTTGCGATAAGGGTGTTGCTTTCGGCATCCAGGTGAGCCATTCTCACAGACGTTCCAACCGCACGTGGAAGCCCAATGTCAAGCGCGTGAAGGTGATCGTGGACGGGACCCCCAAGCATGCCTACGCATGCACCCGTTGTCTGCGCAGCGGTAAGGTTACCCGCGCGATCTGATCCGGAATGTGTGAAACAAGGCTCGCCTCACCCGGCGGGCCTTTTGTTTT
>JAILDS010000298.1 GCA_024689165.1 Clostridia bacterium | reverse complement strand
CGGCAGCGGCGGCGCCGGGTATATAGGGATCCGTAACTTCGGCAATTTAACCATAAATTCAGGCGTTACGGTTCAGGCTTACGCGCATTTCCGCAGCAGCGACAGACCTTCCAGCGGTCAGTCGACGGATTCTTATTACACACATGCCGCAGGCGTTTATTCCTATTCCGGCGCAAACGTCACCGTCAATTCCGGCGCGGTAATTTCGGGTTCCGCATGGTCGGAGTCGTATGACAACTATAAGTATCATGCTTTTTCATCGAATGACCCTTGGGATGCTAACGCGAAGTCGTGGGCTTACGGTTTGTTCGGCGGCAACATTACAGTCAACAACGCTACAATTACAGCTCACTCAATGGCATATTGCGCGGGCGGGGACGGCGGCTCTGACGACATGTTCTCACAGGCGTACTGCGTCGCTTCCTCAACGGGTAAAATTACTCTCAACGGCGGAACATACGCGTACTTCGCTACGAACGGAAGCGCCGGCGGCACAGGAACTTCAGGAAGTTACGGCGCATTGACAAGGTGCGGAATGGTCGCCTACAAGGATACCATACCCACTATCAACGACGCTACTACCGCCCCCGTTGCCGAAAACGCCGACAACTTCAGGGATACTCCCGTCAGATGTTACTGGTACAACGACGATCACGGCGATAAGGACTCCGGAACCGCAAGCTCGAACGCCGTTTACTTCACAAACTATTGCGTCAGCAAGATTTCTTCCGCAACTACATGGAACCAGATGAAGCCCATGACCCGCGTTTCCCGCCACTGGGTCTACCCCGAAAATGAGGTCGCTACCGTCGGCTGGAATACTTCCAACGCTTGGTATACGGAGGAAGGCACTACAGATTCAGCACATACTTCCTCTACTGTTATCACTAATTACTATGCCACTCCCTCCGTCGGTGAGTTTTACGTTGATGACGGAACTACAAAGAACACTGACGCGAGCATTACGTGGGCTACTTCGAACAGCAACGGAGCGGCAGCGATGACGAACGGCTATCCGGCTGCTTATAACAGTTCCAATGTCCGCAGCAATCCCGCGCGCTCCCGCGTGCACGTTCTCTACAGAATCTGGAACTCCGCGGGGACTCAGATCGACTCGACTTCATACGCTCCTTTCACCGGCGCCAGCCTGACACAATTCAGCAACGCCGAGCTTTACAATTCAAATTATTACTGGCGTACCGACAATTATGATAACGCTGCCGTCACGGTCGACACGAACAATCCGGGCGGGGCGATAAACACTAACTATTATATAGGACTTGATAAAAATGCCGGCGATGCGGACGCCTCTTTGCCGAAGGTCACCATCTTTACGTCCGACAATTACGCGACCGTTGATCTCATGGCTGCTCATTCCAATGACGGCGCTTCGAGGAATGTGCCCGTCTACGTCTTTATCGATTACAAGCAGATCGACGCGAGGAACGTCGCGTTTGAAAACGTCGGAGACCTGACGTTCAACTACACCGGCGAGGAGTTCGGACCCGACCACACTGTTCACGGCGACACGACGATGAACTCCGTGAAGGTCAAGTACGCCGGCACGACAACGGAGATCACGAGCCTCGTCTCCAACAGCTTCAACTTCTATAACTCCACCGGCATACGCAAGGCGTGCCTGCAGTGGCGGAACAATTCCAGCGACACGTGGAAGACCTCAAACTACCCGAAGAACGCCGGCACTTACCTGTTCCGGATTTATCTCGCGGACGACAAGAGCTCTCCCGATAACGCGAATTCCCTTAACATCAACAGCGCCAGCGCGGAGTTCTCGGTAACGATCGAAAAGATAGCGCCGACCGGCTTCCCGGACAGCGTATCTGTGACCTACGGCGACGCGGTAAGCACCGCCGATCTGAGCAATATCGCAAAAACGATAAGCGGAACGACCTATTACAAGGCGCAGAAGACCGGGCTTTACAATAACGCTACCGAGACGCCCGCCGGCACTCTCTCGTTCCTGTCCGGCAGCGGCATAGTCACCGCCTCCGGCACGACGCAGGTGACCTGGACGCCCGCCGCCGCGGACACCGTCGCCGCGAACTATAAAACCGCCCAGCTCACTCTGAGCTACAACATGGCCAAGCGCGCGATCACGATAAGCGTCAGCGAGGAGGTCGATATCGACTACGCTACCTCCGCCGCCGACGCGGGAACCGCGATAAAGGCGAAGATCAGCGTGCCTGAGGGCGCCAGCGACGGGTCGAACTCCTCCGGACTCGCCCCCAGGGACTCCGGGCTTGTGACCAATATCATCTCCAATCTGACGATCCAGACATATTCCGCCACTCTCAAGCCCACCGCCGCCGCGCACAACGCGACCGACCCGATAGGTACTTACGACGTGATCCTTTCCGGCGGGACCTACTCAAACTTCAATACGACCAATTACTCCATAACCTATGCCGATAACACCGGCAAGCTCGTCATCGGCAAAAAGACGATAACGGCTGTCCTTTCGACCGAAGCGAGAGACTACAACGCGCTCGCCACCGGCAAGGTCAACTTCGCTCTCTCGGGCACGGTATCCACCGACGACGTTTACGTCAAGGCGGTCTCGACCGACAGCCCGAATACCGCCTGGGCGACCTTCAGCTCCGCGGACGCGGGCACGAGAAGCTTTTCGTCCTGGCTTGACGCGACCCCGACGCTTCAGGGCGCCGCCGCGAACAACTACACGCTGAGCTTTTCCACTACCGGTCTGACGCTGACGATCAACAAGCTGACGAGCCAGGTCTATGACTACAACTTTGCCGGACAGACCTACCATTTCGGAAGGACGCTCAACGACATAGCCGCATCGTGGACGATAGAGGCGACCGACCTCGCTCACCCCGCCGGCACGTTCACCTGGACAGACGGCAGCATCGTGCCGACAGCCTCGGTCAACCGCTATTACGCGACGTTCACGCCCGCTTCGACGACCAACTACACCGTCAGAGAGAACTGCCTTGTCATCATGACGGTCGAAAAGGGCGTTATCAGCGTCAGCGGCACGCTTCAGAACAACCCGACGGATACCATAACCTACGGCGACGCGGCACCGACCTATGACGTCGTCTACACCGTCGCGAACGCCAACGAGTATGAGACCGGGCTTTACGCCGACGGCGACGCCATCAAGAACTCCTCCGGGACGACCGTCCTGACCAAGATCGGATCGCCCGAGATCAGCTCGAGCTACGTCCAGTTCAGCGACGCAGGCAGCTACGCCATGACGGTTGCGCTCAACGGCGCGGACGACAGCGCGTCGAACTACCGTTTCGTTGCCGACAACACCGCTTCGTTCACGGTAGCCAAGAAGACGATAACCGCCACCGGCCCCGACTCTGAGGTCACCTACGGCACTGCGTACAACTTGACGGGCGACGTTACCGTAGAGGGCATACCCGAGGGCAAAACGCTCAGCGACATCACAAGCTCGGGCACGACCCCCGTGTGGTCGCTGTCGACCGTGTACAGTATTTCCGACGCGTCGAACCGCGGCGCCGGCACTTATGACATCGACGTCGATCTCGCCGACCTTTCCGACAACTACGATCTCGACGTCGTTCCCGGAACGCTGACCGTCCTCAAGAAGGACATGACGATCGCGCCGAGACCCGTCAGCGTTACGTATTCCTCTCCCGCGCCGACGTTTACCTACCGTTTGACCGACCTTGCCGACTTCGAATCGACGATAACGGACATCTCCGCTCTCGCCCCCGGCTCGGCGTTTGAGCTCCCCGACTTCGACGCGAACCCGCGCTACACGAGCTCGACAAACGTAGGTCAGTACAACATCGAGCTTTACAACGAAGACGTTGTGACGGGCGACGATTATCTGCTCAATTATAATGTAATATATGACGAGACTGTCGTTAAGCTGACAGTTACCGCCAAGAGGATCACCGTGACCGACGCGATGACCGGCACCATCACCTACGGCGAGACCTACGGCGACGCGGTGTTCAACACGCCCGCCCAGCTTTCCGGAATCGCGGGAACGTGGTCGTTCACCGGCGTTGACCTCGCGAGCGTCCCGGCGTGGACCAACAGGGGCGCGTCCGTCGCCGCCGCCTTCACTCCTGCCAGCCAGAACTACACAGTAGACGCGGTGACGGCGACCCTTGCCATAAACAGAAGGGCTCTGTCCGGCACGCTCATCATCAACGGTTCGGCCATGGTCGGCGAACTGCTTGCCGCTGATTTCAGCGCTGTCGAGCCGGCCCTGACAAGCGTTGAACAGGCCGCCTACATTTCTTACCAGTGGAACGGCGCGCCCGCGACGGCAGATCCGACGACGCTGACAAGGTCGACTCTTGTGCTTACCAACGACTACGAGGGGCACTACCTTACGCTGACGATAACCGCCAACGATTCCTCGGACGACTGCCCGTACACCGGTACGCTGACGTCCGACGTGACCGCAAAGATCTGCCCGAAGCTCAACAAGCTCACGCTCGCTCAGCTCCAGTGGAGCAGCAACGAGACCACGTGGGTGCATAACGGCGCCGCCTTCACGCCCGCCGATTACGCTGCGAACTACGGCGCGCAGGTCGTCTACAACGCGGGGCAGTACTTCGTGTATGTCGACACCTATCTCACCGGCGCGAACTGCGTAGGCGCGATAACCGTGAAATACAACGGTCTGACGACCGCTCCGAGCGCTGCAGGCAGCTACAACGTTACGATCGACGTCGCTGCCCTTCCTCAGGAAGTGCTCGACGACGTCAGCCCGAATGCTCAGAACGAAGCCGTCAACTCCAACGGCGACCTTGTTTACGGTCCCGTCTCCGGTCTTCTCATCGGTACGCTCACCATCGAAAAGGCTCCTCTGACGGTCACCTTCACCGCCGCAGACAAGGTTTACGACGGTGAGACCGCCGCCTCGGCGACCGCAGCCGGCTTCACCGTGACCGGCGTCATCGGCTCTGACGACGTCGACATCATCGAAGAGCTTGTCGAACTCAATTTTGCCTCCGTCGACGTCGGTGAGAACATCGCCGTCACCGCCACCGGCGGCGCCCTTCAGGGCAACAAGAGCTCCAACTATACCTTCACGTTCGGCAGCTCCGCCGCATCCATCACGCCGCGCACGATAACCGCCAAGGTCGTGGCGACCGGCAGGGTCTACGACGGTACGAATACTCTCACCGCGGACCACATCAGCTTCATCAACTTCGGCGAGGATTCCAACTATCCGCTTGCCGACAGAGACTCTACCGACGATGAGGACGCTTTCTGCGTCTACATCAACGACGGCGCGAGCGCCGTGCTCGACTCCGCCAACGTCGGCTCCCGCTCGATAAGCTCCTTCAATGGGCTTTCACTCGGCGGTACCGTCGCCGGCAACTACGAGCTCGTCATCCTCAACCAGGGTACCGTCAGGGTCAAGATCACCCAGGCAACACCCAACGTGTTGACCCCGAGCTTCACGGGCGTTTACGACGCCGGCGCTACGCTTGACGGCGATTACGTCTTCGCGGTCGACGGCTGGACGTGGGTCGACGGTTCCGTCACCCCGCAGGCCGGCAGAAAGAGCTACGCCGCCGTTTACGCAGTCCCGGGCGATACCGCAGGCAACTACAAGACCCTTTCAAGGAAGGTCGTCGTTGAGCTCGACAAACGCGCGATCACCTTCACGGCCGTTCCCGCGGCGACTTCCGTGGTCTACGGCAGCGCGAGACCGACCATCAACGCGACCTACGTTATCGCAGCCGCCGGCGGCTTTGCCGGAAGCACGGGCACGGTCGTCAACAACGTCCTGCCCGACGGCATCAGCGGCAACATAACCGTCAACTGCACTTACAACGCCGGTTCCGACGTCGGCACCTACCCGGTCAGCCTCGGAACGACCCTCTTCTCTTCCAACTACAGCATCACCTATCAGAGCGCGTCGCTGACGGTTACGAAGAGAGAGGTCACCACGACCGCTTCCGCCGCCGGGCGCGAGTATGACGGCACCACCGCCATCGACGTGTACTTCAGCGCTCTTTCCAACGTCTACGCCGACGACACCGTATACCTTACCGCCGACGCGGTCACGGCGACGCTCAGCTCCGCCAACGCGGGCAGCAGGACCGTTACCTTCGGCACCGCCGCGAACCCGATGCCGACTCTTTCCGGCACGAAGGCGGGCAACTACAAGCTGACGCTTACTAACCCGACCCTGACGGTCGTTATCACCAAGGCCGAGGCTTCCGGCTTCCGCTTCCCGACGACCGCTACCATGAACTTCGGCGAGGTCTACTCTCAGGCAGTTCTCGGCGATTCCGAGCCCAACGGCGGCAGCTTTGCCCTTGCCGATCCGAACGGTACGCCCGACGGCGCCGGCAACTACCAGCACACCGTTATCTACACGCCTGCGGACGCTGTCAACTACGCGACCTCGTCCTCGACGCTGCTTCTGACGGTCAACAAGGTCGACCTTGCCAATCTCGTTGATGAACACGGCAACCCGCTGGTCATCAGGGCGGTCATTTACTCGACCCTCAAGGCCGGCGAAACCGCGCGCTGCACGGTCACGAACCTGCCCTCCGCAGCCGCGGCCTACGCCCAGTACAACTGGTACGTAGTCTCCAACCCCGACGCCGCCGCTGCCGAGGCGACCTCCGTCAACTACATCGGCTCCGGCCCGATGGTGACCATTTCGTCGAGCTACGTCGGCAAGTACCTCTACTGTGAGGTCAACTGCTCCGGCGGCGACAGCCCGTTCACCGGCGTCTTCACCGCCGTCAGCGGCGAGATCCAGGAAGAGCATCTGACCTTCTGGCAGAGGCTGTGGAAGTGGATCCAGTCCATCATCCACGCCATCACGACGCTCACGTCCCACGTCTGATCTTCGGGTCTTCGGTCCCGAGCGGCAACAAAATTCTTCGGCGGCTGACGAAAGTCAGCCGCCGCGCTGTTTTTTATGTGTTAATTCGCAACGGGCAAGTGAATGAGCCGCAGGAACCGTTTGTTCGCGATCTGACGTCCGTGATCAGATCCCGGTCGGGTTATATACCGCGACGTTCGTTTCTGCAAGGCGGAGCATATGTTCCGCGGTCGGAGGGTCGACGTGACCGAGCGGGAACGGGATGCCGATCGCGGCGTATTTTGCCGAGCCTGTGTTATGGTACGCGAGCAGTTCGAGCTTTTTGCCCAGCGAACGGGCGAATCCTGCGACCGGGCCGATCTCATCGTCGTTATACCCGGGGATGACGGGCATCCTGAACAGGACGTCGGCGCCGGTCACGCAGAGCCTGCGAGCGTTTTCGAGAATGAGCTCGTTTGAAACGCCCGTATTGAGCCTGTGTCTTTCGGCGTCGATCCCTTTTATATCATAGAGGAACAGATCGGTGACGCCGACTAGCTTTTCAAGCTCCGAAAAACGTGCGTTACCGGCGGTCTCAAGCGCCGTGTTTATGCCCTCATTCCTGCAAAGCTCAAACAGTTCCGCGACTGCGTCCGCCTGAAGGAGAGGTTCGCCGCCCGAGGCGGTCACGCCGCCGCCCGAGGCAGAATAATACGCTCTGTCGCGCAGAACGGTCCCGAAAATATACGAAACAGTTTCTTCTTTCCCGCTTTTTTCCCTGGCACCGGCGGGACATACCGAAGCGCATTCCCCGCAGCGAAGACAATTGCCCGAAGCTTTGCCTGACGAGACAAGAGGCTGACGCTCCGGCTGTCCCTGCGCCTCAAAGCTCTGACCGGCCGACTCCTCAGTGTCGGGATCAGACGCCGGCATGCCGGGGGTTGTCAACGCGTTCGCGCAGAACCCGGCGCACTTGCCGCATTTGACGCACCTGTGAGCGTAAAACATCAGCTCGGGCGTCTTTTTTTGCGATTCGGGGTTGTGGCACCAAAGGCACCGCATCCCGCAGCCCTTGAAAAAGACGGTCGTGCGGATGCCCGGCCCGTCATGTATGCTGAAACGTTGTATGTCAAAGATCGTTGCGGTCATGTCAAGGAAATGCGAAATATCCGGGGGATTGCCGGCTTCACGCTGTTTTGCGCAGCCACGCCGGGGCGCGGTCAGAGCGCGTTCTCGGTCCGCGCGATTATGTTTTCCTGCAGCGGGGGAGGGAGCTTTACGAAGTATTGAGAGAAACCGCCGACCCTGACGAGCAGGCTTTCATGCTTTTCGGGATGTATCTGAGCGTCAAGGAGCTCCTCTTTTGACACGACGTTTATCTGAAGCGTCTGTCCGCCGCCGGTAAAATACGCCTTTGCAAGGGCGATGAACGCCGCCTTGCCGGTCTCGGTATTGAACTGAGCTTTTGAAAACTTCATCTGCATGACGTTGCCGCTTGTCGCGAGGTACTGGTTCGCGTTCATGACGGAATTCAGCAGAGCCGTCGGTCCGCACTTGTCACAGCCCGGCGAAGCGCCTATGGAATCCGCAAGCAGCTTTTCGCCTTTTTTCTTCCCGTTCGGCAGCGCCCCGCAATGGAATCCGTAGTTCGGGGCGCGGTGGAAGGTGGAACAGCCTACGCCGAAAACGCCCCCGCGCCAGGTCTTTTTGGTCTGGAAATACGCGTAAAGGCGGTCGTTTATCTCTTTGTAGATCGAATCGACGTCGTCAAGGTCGTTGCCGAATTTGTGCCAGGTCGAAAAGTCGCGGTAAAGCTCGTCGAAACCTTCGAAATTCGCGTCGAGAGCGTCGACAAGCTCGCGCATTGTATACTTTTTTTCGTCGAAGACGAAGTGCTTCACGGCGGCGAGAGAGTCCGCGGCGTCGGGAAGACCTTCGGTCAGTACCTGACCGTGCCCGTAGAACGGGCCTCTGTTTTTGTAGTCAAGTCCTTTTTCTATGCAGCCCTGCACGATCAGCGACTTGTACGGGTTAGGGGCGTACTCGGCAAAGAGCTCCTGAGCCTTGTTCGAAGTGTCCGTGATGTAGTCTGCGAGGTATCTCAGCTGGGAGAAAAAGGCATCCGTAAGCTCGTCAAAGCTTGTGAACTCTCTCGCGTCGCCGGTATGCGGCGCAAGCTGTTCATCCGAGAATTGACAAACTCCGTCGAATAGAGCGAACTCAAGCGCCTTGACGACGCTGATCTCTCCGTCCTCGAGCCCCATGTGCGATTTGCCGAAGATGTCGATCTGGTTGCAGCCGTTCATGCAGTAAAGCCGCGCGTCGGAGGCGGGGATGCCTATAGCCTCGAGGGCCGGACACACGCACTCGTCGTTGTATATTGCGGGCATACCGATACCGGACGCCAGCGTCTCGACTGCCTCGCGCCAGACCTCTTCGGGTGTGTTCGGGTTGATCCTGAGCGTCAGATTGGGCGTGTCGTAATGCTTTTCGCGCGCCATCCTCAGGACGTCGAGAGTCAGGTCGCAGGTATAGTCCCTGCCGAATTCGTCGCTCCTGCCGACGCAGAGGTTCCACGTGCGGGTCGGTTTGAATTGCTCCCACAGCTTTTCAAGACACGCCCAACGGTCTGCCTTATCGTCATTTTCGTAATAGGCGCCGAGAGCGTAGTCGAACAGCCCCGGCGAGTCGATATCCAGGAAAGTGAAGCACAGCCAGAACATTTCGCAGGCCTCAAAAAAGTCGCGCGGAGTTTTTTGAGGGATCTGCTCAAAAGTGCGGGCAAGGCGTTCAAGAACGGGCCTGTCCTTTTCGCAGGCTCCCGGGAGCATTTCGAGCGCGAGAGCGCGGTAACGCTCCGCTACAAGCTCAAGCGCGTCGAGAGTCAGCTCAAGCGCGTCGTAAAAATCCTGTCTGTCAGTGTGGATCTTCCGGAAAAGCGAGATCTTCCGGCGGATACCGTCGGTCCCGATACGAAGCAGCATCTCATAATCCGGGTTCGAGTGGCCGCCGCCTGCCGCCCAGGCGCACTTGTTGATCTCAAGCTTTTCCTGGATCGGAGACCTGACCTTGCTGATCACGCGGGCAGTCTCATACGGAAAGAAGTAGTCGAAATTGACGTTGAGTTCTTCGTCAAGCTCCGGGTATTTCGCGCAGTCCCGGTCCTTTTTTTCACGTCTGAGGTCGATACCGTCCGCGCGGCAGTAGTTGACGGCGTAGCTGCCCATCTTGCCGACAGGGCCGACGAACCAATCCGAGGGCTTTATCTCAAGCTCGATCTCACGCGCAAAACTCATTATACCCGCGGCGATCTTGCTCTCGACGTCGTTTTTTCTGCAGTTTCTGTAGCCCCAGGCAAAGGGTTCAAGACGCTTGATATCCATGAGCCTTTACGCTATCGCGTCCGCAGGGGCGTTCTCGGGGGAAAAGCCCGAGAATCCGAGGACGGGCAGGTTACGCAGTGTTTTCATGTCATCTTCTGAGATCTCAAAGCCGAACACGTCGGCGTTGTCGGAAATCCTTTCAGCCTTAGTGCTCTTGGGCAGGGGCAGGACCTTGTTCATGAGCGCGAACCTGACGCAGAGACGCGCCGCGCTCACGCCGTATTTCGCGGCGATTGCGTTGACGGTCGGGTCCGACAGGACCGCTCCGCTGCCCAGAGGGCTCCACGCTTCGACGAGAATGCCGTTTTCCTGCGCCCAGCTGACGGTGTCGGGCTGGGTGTAGCCGGGATGGAATTCGAGCTGGTCGACCATGGGCCTTACGTCGTTCGTTTCCCAGAGGGCCTTTATGTGCTCGGGCTCGAAGTTGCTCACGCCTATTGCCCTGAGCTTGCCCGCCTTGTATGCGTCCTCAAAGCCGCGCCAGGTCTGAGCGTTTATCTCTTTCCACTCCGGGCTGATCTTC
>JAILDS010000295.1 GCA_024689165.1 Clostridia bacterium | reverse complement strand
AAGCTTCAAAGCTCAAACGGATGACGATTCGATCGGTTTCTACCGAAAATGTGGCTTTTCAGAGGAGAGAATTGTCATTGAATACCCCGACGGGTCAGCGGTTCGATATAACTGCGTTCTGAATAAATAGCCAAATTCCGGCTTGTCGATCCGAACGAAATACGATTACGATATCATGACGGAGCACATTTAAGAAAGGAAACGGAAATGAAACCGCTGACATTTTATCTGATTACGGATACGCACTATTTTGCCCCCGACCTGGATGCGTTCGGGGACGCGTATGAGGATTTTATGGACGGCGAGCAGAAATGCTTTGCCGAAACCGCCGCCATCGACGAAGCCGCGTTTGCGTGGCTTGCACAGGCGGACGACGCGGACGTCGTCCTGATTGCGGGGGACCTTTCCTTCAACGGCGAGAAGAAGAGCAACGAAGCTTTCTCAAAGCTGCTGCGTGATTTCAAAGCGAAAAGCGGCAAGCGGGTCTACGTGGTGACCGCCGGGCACGATTTCAACGACCATCCCTTCGCCTTCAACGAGAACGGCCGTCAGGAACCGGAGGGAACCAAGTTTTCGGAGCTTTTGGGGTATTACGGGGATTTCGGATATCAGGACGCCGTCGCCTTCAACGAAAAGCATCTTTCCTACGTGGCCGCCCTGTCGGAGGACGTGCGCCTGCTGGTGATCTGCAACGATATCGAAGGCAAAAAGCATATCGCCTACGACGATGAATTCCTTGGCTGGATCGAAAAGCAGGAGAAACAGGCGCGGGCGGACGGCAAAATGATGATCGCGATGGAACATTACCCCGTGCTTCCCGGCCAGCCGATCCTTTCCCTGATCGGGGACGCCCGGCAGGCGGAAGCCCAGAAGCTGATCGAAACGCTGGCGGATAACGGCGTTCACCTGATCTTCACCGGCCATATGCACAACCAGAGCATCAATATGACGCAGACGGCGAAGGGAAACAGATTTTATGACGTCTGCACCGGCGCGGCCATCGGTTGGCCCGCGTTTATGCGGCGCGTGACGGTACAGGATGAGCAGACCGTGGTCGTCGAAAGCGTTCCCGTCCCTGATTTCGAATGGAATAAAAACGGCCTCACGGGGGAGGAGTACCTGAAGGCGCAGTTTGAAAGGCTGATCCGTACGCTGATCGAACGGATGCGGACGGATCCCGACAGATTCATGCGCAAGGTCAATATCAAACCGACGCCGCTGCTGCGGGAAGTTTTTCCTGTCGTAGGCAAAAAGCTCTCGAAGATGACGGTCGGCGGCTTTGCCCGTCTGTTTCTTGTCAGGGCGGACCCGCGGATCAAAAACGAGCCCTTCGTGGAGTTCGCGGTGTCGTTCGTGCGCAGCGTGTTTGAAGGGAACCAGCCCTACGTGGAGGGTACGCCGGGCGGCGACACGCTGCTGAACGTATTCAAACGTATCGGCAGGTTCGTGAAAACCCTGAAAGGTTCGCAGGGCGAAACGCTTGATTTTTATGAAACGATGAAGCACACGGTCGGCAATTACGGCATTGACGATTACGACGCCGTGCTGAAATTGAAATAAAAGAGCGGACCGCCTCCTGTGCGGTAAGACGTATGCGGCCGACGTGACCGACCGGCAGACCGGACGGTTCCATCTGCCGATCCATTCGATCCGGTCCTTCGTTGACCGTATTTGCGGAGCCATACCGGCGAAGCCTTCGTTTAAAGAGAATAACCGGCCGATCCATCTGGATAAAGACAGAAGGATCGACCGGTTTTTTATTTGCTTATCACAGATTTTGGTGGGATCAGGAACAGATATTTGCAAATTTCTTCACAAAACGTATTTGACGGTTTTGATCTCAAACGGGCGGAACGTGAGCTTTCCCGGATCGGCCGGTTGGGCGTGTTCCTCCATCAGATCGGTCTCAAACGCGCCGCTGTACGCAAAATCCGTTTTCAGCGAAGCACGGGCGTCTTTCCCCTGCGATTCGTAGAGCCGGACGATCAGCGCGTCGCCGCCGTACGCTTTTTTGACCAGTTCGATGACGATCTCGTCGTTGTCGACCGTGACAAGAGGCGCAAACCCGTGGCTGCCTGTAAACGCGACCGGCGGTTTGTTGAGCCGGTACGCGCGGAAAAGCGTCTCTTTGGAAAGCGCGCCTTTGTGCGGGTACAGCGCGTAGGTGAACTCGTGCCTGCCGCGGTCCGCGTGCGGGTCCGGGAAAACCGGCGCGCGCAGCAGGTTCAGGGAGAGCAGGCCCTCCTTGACCCGGTGACCGTACTTGCAGTCGTTCATCAGGGAAAAGCCCTTTTCCCCGTCGGAGACGTCCACGTATTTATGGGCGCAGATCTCGAACTGCGCTTTTTCCAACGCCGTTTTGTCGCGGGCGGAGCGACGGATCGTGCCGTACTGGATGTCGCAGGCCGCCTCGTCCGCCGTAACGGCGGGCAGGAACTCCGCCCGCAGCATCTGGAAACATTCGTGCCAGTCCGCCTCGGTCCGCACGGTGACGAAATCGTCCTCCGCGCTAAGGGAGACCTCCTGCCGGATCACGGTTTTCCCGTGCCGGTAGTAATTGATACGCGTCACCCGCGTCCTTTCTTTTTTCAGCTCGTATTTGTACGCCTTCAGCGTCACGCCGGGGCGGTCGTGATACTTCCAGTCGATATCCCACGCGTTGTAAAAGAGCGGTTTGTCGAAAAACAGCTTCAGCCGGTTGAGGTAGTCCGCGCAGTATTCCGTGCCGTCGACGCCGCGCAGGGAACGGATCTCGCCGTTTTCGTTGAAAAGGACGCGCAGGTAACGGTTTTTCATATAGTCGCCGCTGACGAACAGCGCGTCGTCCGGTTCCGCTTCCCGCTCCGGTCCCGCCGAGAAAGACAGCGGATCGTAGACCAGCCGGGATTCTCCTTCGCCTGTCAGATACCGCAGCGCCGCGCGTTTTTCCGCTTCGATCTCCCGCAGCATTTCGGCGTAACGGGCCGTGGATTCCCGGTAGACCCGGTTGATCGAGCTGCCGGGGATGATGTCGTGGAACTGGTACAGCAGCGCTTCCTTCCACCAGGCGTCCAGTTGTTCCTGCGGATAGGGGCGGCCTTTCAGCCACGCCGCCGCGCAAAGCGATTCCAGATCCTCCAGCGCGTATTCCGTTTTACGGTTGAACCGCTTGTTGCGTCCCTGGGTGGTATAGGTGCCCTGATGCTTCTCGAGATACAGCTCCCCCCGGTAGGAGGGCAGCTTTTCGCGGCAGGTTTCCAGCTTTTTGAAGAAGTCGACGGCGGGGGAAAAGACGACGCGGGGCGTCATCGCGAGCGTTTCCTGCCGGCGCAGCAGCTCGATGAACCCTTCGCCCGGGCCGCCGCCGCCGTCGCCCACGCCGTACACGTAAAGCGCCTCGCGGGAGACGTCCTTTTCGGGGTAGTTCTCATACGCGTGCCGGGTGGAGGCGGGCAGCGCGCCGGAATTGTAGTCCTCGTCCGGCGCCATGTGCACCAGCACCTCGCTGCCGTCGATGCCGCTCCAGTTGAAGGAACGGTACGGGAACTTGTTGTGCTCGTTCCACGAAAGCTTGATCGTAAAGAAGTACGGGATCCCGGCCCCTTTCAGGATTTGCGGCAGGTTGCCGTTGTAGCCGAATACGTCGGGCAGCCAGCAGATCTCCATCTCTTTGCCGAATTCGTTCCGGAAAAAGGTCTTGCCGTACCAGAGCTGGCGGATCAGCGCTTCGCCGCCGGAAAGGTTGGTATCCGCTTCCACGTACATGCCGCCCTGCAGTTCTATCCGCCCCAGCGCCACCTGCGCTTTGATGCGCTCCCACAGCGCCGGTTCGCGGTCCCGCAGGTGCTCGAACTGCCAGGGCTGGGAAGCGCCGTAGATATATCCGGGGTATCGTTCGATGTTGTTGAGCTGCTTGGTGAAGGTACGGGCGGATTTGCGCTTCGTTTCGCGCACAGGCCACAGCCACGCCAGGTCCAGATGGGAATGTCCCACGGCGTACAGGGTGAAATCCGTGGGCCCTGCCTGCAGGATCGGCCGCAGGACCGCGCTTGCCGTTTCCGTGTCGCCGGAGATTGCCGCCTCGTACGCTTTGTTCAGCGCCGCAAGCACGTCCGCGCCGTCCCCCTTCGGCAGGGAGGCGTACAGCGAAAGCACCGCGAGGTAATCGTAGTAAAACGCGTAAAACGCTTCGTCGACCTCCGCCAGACGGGCGTACCGGAATACGCCTGCGCCGAAGGGCGCGAGAAAGACGGCGCCGTTGAAGCCCGCGTCCATATAAAAGTCGATCTGTCCGTTTCTGACGATCCGATCGGAGAGGCGAACGACGTTCTTGCCCTCTTCCGCGGAAAGCGAATCGACGGGGTGCATCTTTGCGGAGATCATCTCGTAAGGCGCGCCGTCGTTGTCATAGACGAGACCCTCGCCGCCGATATGGATCTGAACGACGTAGTCCTTCGTCTCAAAGTCCGCCGGAAGCGCGCCTGTCACGCGGAACCAGCCGCAGTCAAAAACGTGCTTCGCCCATACCTCGCCGGGCAGAATGCGCCGGTAGGTAAGATTGTCTTTGGCTTCCGGCGGCGTCGGCTCACGGCTGACGCCCACGCTGACATGAAGCGCTCCGCAGGGCCGGAACGTCTTTTTGCGCAGCGCTTCCAGCTTGCTTTTGTATGCGGAGGGATATCCGTTTTTATCGTTTTTTTTCATGCCTGTTCCTCCTGCGTCTGCGTCGGCTGCGTCCGGTCGGCGGAGGGCGCTTCCGCTTCCCACGGCAGCGGCCTGCCCTTTCTGGCGCAGTATTTTTCAATGACGTGTGCCTTATCCGCTTTGTGCACAAAGCGCCATAAAGCTTCCACTTCCTTCGCCGCCTGTTGGGCGTCCCGTTCCAGCCGGCCCTCCGCGTCGTAGCGCAGTATGTCGACCCCGCACGCGGGGCAATTGGGCTTCAGGTAGAAAAACGACAGCTTTTTGCCGCATTTGGGGCAGTATTTATCCTCTTTCATCGGTCGCGCCTCCTTCTGCCGCGGCGGCTGAGGCCTCGCGGCGCAGTTTCATTTCTTCGCGGATCTCACGCAGCCGGTCGCCCTTCAATTCGTAGAAGTGATACGGGATGATGGACAGCAGGCTGGTGACGGCAGGGAACACGGTAAAGAACGCCCACAGCCAGAACTGCGTGGGCTGCCCGAAAGCCTGCGTGCAGTTGGAAACGGTCTCCACCGTGCCGTCCGGCAGCACCTGCTCGGTGACGAAATAGCCGATCACCGGCAGCAGCGCCGTGCCCAGCGACGTGGACAGCCGTCCCTGCAGCTTGCCGACGAAGGTCAGTACGGAAAAGGCCATGCCCTCGTTGCGCACGCCGGTTTTCCACTCCATATAGTCCACCGTGTCGCCGATCATCTCGGTGGAGACCACGGAGTTGTACGCGTCGAACACGCCCGCCAGCAGGTTTTTTACCCCGATGATCGGGATCACCACGTACCAGATATCGTAGTGCCGCATGCCGCAGAAGAACGCGACCGTGCCCAGCGCGGCGGGGACGACCTTGTTGATGATGGCCATCTGACGGTTGTCGTACCGTTTTTTGACGGCGGCGATGGACATCATGCCGAACAGCCCGCCGAGGCCGCCGATGACGGAGATCACGCTGCCCCAGGACATCAGGTTCAGCACCTCGGTATAGTAAAACGCGCCGAACACGCCCGCCACGGCGGAGACCGTTCCCAAAGCGTTGCTCAGGATGATCAGCAGCAGGGGCTTGTTCCGGCCCAGGAACCGGAAGGCGTCGAAAAAGCTCGTCTCCTCCACCTGCTGCACCACGCGCTCCTTCACGAACAGCCCCGCCAGACTGAACAGCCCTACGATGAACACGGCCGAGATCAGGCCGCTGAAGGCGAACACCTCCCGCAGGGACCAGCCGATCTTTCCCGTGTTGGAAAGGTCGATCATCACCGGCAGCATCACGACGGTGGCGATGCCGCCGATAAACCCGCTTAAGAACCGCGCGGTGGTGATGGCCCGTGTGCGGTCGGAAGGGGAGGGGCTCATGGCGGCGCTCATGCTCCAGTAGGGCACGTCGCCCAGCGTGTAGAAGAACTCCCACAGCAGGTAGGAAAGGTACATGTAAACAATTTTGACCGTCAGCTCGCGGGTGTTC
>JAILDS010000292.1 GCA_024689165.1 Clostridia bacterium | reverse complement strand
GGATGATGGGGCTTCCACCGAGATTCACGCTGTTGCCGGAGCCGTCGCCCTTCCGATCGCCGGGGTTGCCGCAGTCGGCGGGGGTGTCGACGGTCCACTCGTAGGAGTGTTCGCCGGTGGCGGGGATAACGGTGTTTTCGTTCCTCGTCGCATGGCAGACGGAGCATTCCTCATGCTTCACGCCCGGGTTGCCGCAGTCTGCGTCGGTGTCAATGATCCACTCGAACGAATGGCCTTCGGCGGTGATGACGTCGGTTTTCGTGTCGGTAAAGGTCTGGGAGCCTATCGTCGCGGTCGCGGTGTAGGTCTTGTGCCCGTCGTCAAGGTGCCCGGCGGGAACGTTCTCCGAAAGCGTCACTGCCGCGTCCAGCGTCCGCGAGTCGTCGCCTTTTGCGCAGCTAACGGCCACGGATGCGGTATAGCCTCCGTCGGTCGGCGTCCAGGTCCACTCGCCCTCGTTGTAGGTCTGGTGGCCGGTCGCGTTGAGGATCCAGCTGTTTTCGTCGATCTGATCCGTCGCTTCCGCGTCGGAATAGTACTTGCCGCAGAGGTCGCAGTACCAGTAAGCGCTGTTGCCGTCGGCGGTGCAGGTCGGCGCGTTCGCCGTGACCGCGTGGAGGTGCCCGTTGCTGTGGGTGCATATCGAGCTGATCGTTATATCGGTCCACTCGGAGAGGATCTGAAGGTTGTCGCTGCTGTACCTCGCGGCGCACAGCGCGGTGACGCGCAGGGTCACGGAGTCGTCGACGTCGGGAGCCGCGCCCTTGAAGTACCACTTGTAGCTGCCGTAACGGCGCTCGGCGGAGGTCTGCCCTGCGGGCTCAAGGGTGAAGTCGGAGCTTGTCTCCGCGCAGCGGGTATCGTTGCCGTTGACGTCGCCAAACCTCTGCTCGTAGGTGTAGGATTTGCCGGAAGCGCCGGTCACGGACGCGATATAGTGAGTATTGTCGAGGACTCCCCTGCTGTCGGGATCGGCGGGGTCGAATATCTCGACGCCCCAGCGTACGCCGCCGACCTGGGTGTAGATAAACGGGTAGTAGTCGATATAGATCCCGGTCTCGGAAATGTCTGTCATCACGGAGCGGTCGATGACGAGGGTCGCGGTCGCCGCGCCGGTGCCGTCATTCTGATAGGTCTTGAAATACTGCCCGGCGGGCTTGTTGTAATCCACCGTCGACCCGTTCGTATAGCTGACGTCGTGGCCCGTCGTAAGATTGTAGATGGTGTAGTCTATGCCCGCGCGGAAGGCGTTCTCCGCTGTATAGGAGGCGATGTTCCACGCCGTGGCGTACATGTTCGCCGCCGCGCCCTGCTGCCAGGTGAGGCCGTAGGTCCTTGTGCTTCTGACGTCGGTCGGATCGGTAAAGCTCTGAACGACGGTTTCGGTGTCCGCCGGGCCGGAGCTCTTGTCATAGTTTGTATTGAGCAGGTAAGTGTCGCCCGCCGTGACGGTCGAGCCCCTGACGAGGCGGTGTGTTTTGCCGGACAGCCACTGGCCCGCGCCGTAACCCGATCTGACGGGGTTCGGGACAGTGAAGCTCTGCCCATAGGTCTTGACAATGGTCTCATTCGTGCCGGAGGCGCTGTCGACGAAATTCGACTCGAACGTGAACATATCCCTGTACCAGGTAAGGATCGGGAACTTGTACGTCGTCGAGCCTATCCGCACGCCCCAGGTGTTCCTGCAGAAGTTTGAGGTGGCGGTCATGCGGAAGCCCTCAAGGTCCGCTTCGCTTATGGAGATCGAGCTGCCGCCGCCGTTGTCGGTATTGAGCCTGTAAACGTTCGTACCTATGTTGCCGCCGTAGCCGGCTCCGGAATACCTTGTGCTGCCGTAGACCTTTCCCGCGTTGTATGAGTTGCTGATGTAATAGGTCCCGTTGTTGTTGACATAGCCGACGAAACCGCCGCCGTAGCCCGCGCCGTTGATGGTGCCCCAGTTGAAGCACTCGTTTATCTGCGGGGCGGACGCGGTGCTGGAGTTGTTGTAGCTGGTGTAGCCGATCATGCCGCCGTAGGACTTGGAGGTGTTGCCGTCGTACGAGCCGACCGTACCGGCGTTGAAGCAGCGGTAGAAGAAGGTGTGGTACTCTATGGCTCCGGCGAGGCCGCCGCTGTCGTTGGCGCCTCTGATATTGCCGATGTTGAAGCACTCGGTGCAGGTGACTACCTTTTTGCCCGCGCCGATGATGCCGCCGGCCTTGCCCGCGGAGGAGCTGATGTCGCCCGTATTGAAGCAGCGGGTGTACGTGCTGTCAGAGGCGTTGTTGAACCAGCCCATGATGCCGCCGGTGGAGTATTTGCCGTTGATGGCGCCGGTATTGCGGCAGTTGGTGAACACCTGCTTGTCGTCCTCGGTCTCGCCGAGGATGCCGCCGGCGTTGTCGTCGGTGGAGGTGACCGTACCGGAGTTGAAGCAGTTCGTCCACACGCCGTAGCCCTTGCAGTAACCCACGATGCCGCCGACGTCGGTCGAGGAGGTATGGACGTAGCCGGTGTTGGTATTGTCCGTAAAGATGTGGTAGTTGTTGTCGGTGTCGACCTTGCCCGCGATGCCGCCGACTGCGCTGCCCGTGGAAGAGATCTCGCCGCTGTTGGAGCAGCCGATGATGGTCATCTTCTTGTCCTGGGAATCGGAGCCGAAATATCCGAATATGCCGCCGGCGCATGCCGACGCAGTGACCTTACCGGCGTTCGAGCAGTTCGTGAAGGAGGATTCGTCGTCCTCTATCCAGCCCGCGAGCCCGCCGCCGTCGGAGGAGCCCGCTTTTATCTCGCCGTAGTTATGGCAGTCGCTCGCGACGACAGAGCCCTTGGAGTGGCCCACAAGCCCGCCGGCGCGGTCGCTGTCCGACTGGATGATATTCGCGGAGACGGAGCAGCCGGTGAAGCTTATGGTATTGTTCGCGCCGTATTCGCCGACAAGGCCGCCGACGTAGTTGCTGCCGTAGATCCTGCCGCCGCTGACGTTGACGTTTTCGAACGTCAGGTTGCCGTCGCCGTATCCGACGAGGGCGCCGAAGCCGTTCTTGCCGTTGTTGTTGACGTCGTCGATCGAAGGATCGACAAAGGTGACGTTTCTGAACGTCGCGTTCTGCGCAGTGCGGAACATCGCCACGCGGTGGTTCGAGCTGGTCATCCTGAAGTTGGAGATGGTGTGCCCGCCGCCGTCGAACGTCCCCTTGAATATCCTGTCGGAGTTGTAGGGAAAGACGTTGTCGGAAAAGTCGATTCCTGCGAGATCGACGTCAACGAGCAGGTGCACGGTCTTTCCGGAAAAGTCCGTCCCGTTCGCTACCCGGTTGATGAAATGCACGAGCGCGCGCGCCGACTCGAGGTAATAGTCGTCGCCCGAGTTGTAATAATAAGCTACGCCGGGGTCGCCGATGGTACCGTCCCAGGTGCTCGCGGCGCTCGCGGTGAACGAGAGCCCCCCGAATACTGAAAACGCCATGAACAGCGTCAGCGCCACAGCCAATGTCTTTTTGAGTGTTCCGCGCATAAATACCTCCTCGGTGTCATGTGAAGGATCTATCCCCTCTGGTTTTGTCAACCCTTATATAATACATAACGTACAGACGAAAATCAACAAAAATGAGCGTGCGATATCTTACGTTTATATTAATTTTTACCGTATCCGTCCCGGATCCGCTCTGCGGACTGCCTGCCACTTGACAAAACCTGCGAAAAGGGTAAAATCGAATCGAGGTGGGATAATGGATTTTTCAAAAATCGCTTTGGGCATAGAGCTCGGTTCGACCCGTATTAAAGCCGTCGCCGTCGGTTTTGACGGCAGCGTCGCCGCGTCGGGTTCGTTCGGCTGGGAAAACTCTTTTATCAACGGCGTCTGGACCTACTCGATGGAGGAGGTCGTAAAAGGCGTCAGGGCATGCTACGCCGACCTGCGCGAGGACTGCGTCAGGCGTTACGGAGAAGCTCCTTCGACCTTCGCCGCCATAGGCGTGAGCGCGATGATGCACGGCTATATCGCCCTCGACGCCGAGAGACAGGTGATCGCCCCGTTCCAGACCTGGAGGAATGAAAACACCGGCTCGGCAGCTGCCGAGCTGACCGAAGCCTTCGGCACGAACATCCCCCTGCGCTGGTCGATAGCTCACCTGTACCAGAGGATCCTCGACCGTGAGGAACATCTGGACCGCCTTGCGGGCGTTTGTACGCTCGCCGCCTACGTCCATGAGCTGCTGACGGGCGAATCCGTCCTCGGCTCGGGCGACGCCTCGGGCATGTTCCCTCTGAACGCGGAGGGTACCTCTTACGACCCGGGACTTGTCCGGAGATTCGAATCCATGGCCGCGTCGAAGGGCTATCCATTCGAGCTTTCAAAGCTGTTCCCGCGGGTGCTCCCCGCGGGTGAGCGCGCCGGGAGCCTGACTTCGGACGGCGCCGCACTTCTGGACGACTCGGGCGTCCTTCGTCCCGGCATTCCGTTCTGCCCGCCTGAGGGCGACGCCGGCACCGGTATGGTCGCGACGAACTCGGTCGCTCCCGGAACGGGCAACCTTTCCGCCGGAACGAGCGCGTTCGCAATGGTAGTCCTTGAAAAACCGCTCAAAAAGCTGCACCGGGAGCTCGACAACGTGACGACGCCGGACGGCAGGCCCGTCGCCATGAGCCACGCCAACAACGGGACCGGCGACATCGACGCCTGGGCGGGCGTTTTCTCTGAGCTCCTCGAACGCGCAGGGGCGCGGCTGTCAAAGCCCGAGCTTTACGACCTTCTTTACGGCGCGTCGCTCGATTCCGAGCCTGACTGCTCCGGCGTCGTGAGCTTCGGCTACCTTTCGGGTGAGTTCCTGACCGGCGTTCCGAGCGGCGCGCCGTCGCTTTTCAGGCGGGCGGGCTCCGACTTCACGCTCGCGTCTCTCATGCGTTCGCACGTCTATGCGGCGCTCGCGGCCGTGCGTATCGGGCTGGACATCATGACCGTCGACGAAGGCGTTAAGATCAGGAGGATGCTCGCGCACGGCGGGCTGTTCAAAAGCAGGGGCGTCGCGCAGAAATACTTCGCTGACGCCATCAACGCGCCTGTCGACGTAATGCCCACCGCCGGGGAGGGCGGCCCATGGGGAATGGCCCTTCTGGCGGCGTATTCCGTCGCCGGGGACGGTCTGACGCTTCCGGGATTCCTGGATAAAAAGGTATTCTCCCGCGTGGAGTGCGTCACCGAAAAGCCGACTCCCGAAGGGGTCGAGGGCTTCAACAGATACCTTGAAAACTACAAGGCGCTTCTCCCCGCCGTAAGATCGGCGGCGGAAGCATCTTCCGACTGAATCAGGCGACGGGGAGGGATAGAATATGGCCGAAAAATTCACCTGGGAGGGGCTTTACGCGCTCC
>JAILDS010000288.1 GCA_024689165.1 Clostridia bacterium | reverse complement strand
ATCCGCGCAGGAGCTTCGGCCCGCCTGTTTTCGGAAACACACTTTTATTATATCAGCGATCCGGATGGAATTCAACATGATCGGAGAACTTCGTCACATATCGAAAAAAGCGGTAGTATTTTACAAATAACTATATATGTATATTATATCTGTTCCCGGGACGACTGCGCCGTCAAAAAAAGAACGGCGCGTAAAGCCGTTCCGTACAGGCATTCGGTTTTCCGGACGCGGGACCGCTTGAACGGGTCCCACGGCTCCGGAATGCCGTTGTGGTAAAAAATATAGCAGACATTACGCGCTGTGTGACGAGCCGTGTTGCTCTCCGACTCCCTCAGTCGCTTCGCGACAGCTCCCTCGGAGAGGGAGCCTTTAAAGCCTCCCTCCGGGAGGGAGGTGGCGCGCATCAGCGCGACGGAGGGAGCTGTTCCAAACATGAAGTTTGAAGCAAAAATCCTGCATTTTGCAGGGGCGGAAAGATGGAATGAATTGCCCTACAGCCTGACCCACATCGCGGGGCGTACGGCGCTGAAATTCGGAACAAGCACCACTCCACGATCGTATTCGGTTTCCTCACGTATACGTCCGTTGTCGTCTACGGTCTTGTTCGTCGATCTGAGCAGCCAGAAACAGCGTTCGCCGCTGCATTTTTGTGCGCCTCGCTTGAAACAGTATTCGGTTCCTGAGCACTGCCTTTCGATATTCGAGCTGAAATATTTGTTCGCTTCTTCAACGCTCAACAGAAATATCTTGTCGCGTTTTACGCTTACGATACGTTTTTGTTCTTCGGCGGAAAATGCGGCGTTCCAGAATTCTGAATTGAGCCATTGTCTTGTGTCGCTTTCTTCCCATGCGGTCCCGGAGCCGTATCCAGAGAAAGATTTGTAGTCAAGTGCGTATTTGCTCAGAAGAAGCTCGCGGTTTCCCACCTTTTCCAGAACAAGCCATTCAACGGGAGTTTTTTCGTTTTCAGATAACTGCGGGTAGGCGCCGAATACTCTGATTTCGTATTTGTGACAGATCGATCCGAGGATCTTTTCCGCATTTTTCGGATGAAAGTATTCTATGATTTCCTTTGTTGAAAAATGAAAAGCAACTTGTGTTCCCGGATTACCTGGTTCATCATAATAGAACCAGCCTTCTGCCGCTTTGCCGGGATCTGCGCCGCAGGAGATCATTTTTTGGAGGATCCCAAGATAACTATCCTCATTGTATCTATCGTTATTTTCCTCGAAAACGCAGAAAAACAGGAAAGGGGTGATTTCTCCCGACACGGATTCATGCATGAAGCGCCGGTGATGGTTGTCCGTAACGGTGATACAGGTATTGGGATCAGCGCCGTTGGCTAAAAGTCGATTGATCTCCTGCGTCCTGAACGCCCGGCATGCGCAGCATAGCAACATAGCCTTTTTAACCGCGTCATATTCATCATAGTGTCTGAAAGCAGCAGTCCAGAAGGCGTCACTGTCAACCGGGTGCTTTTGCAAATCGACAGGCAATTGCCATCTGATTGTGTCGAAAATGCGGTAAATGATTGACGGATCGGGTGTGATCGGAGTGAACGTGGGCTTGGGAGCGGAGTCGGCGGGCTGAGATGAAGGGACGGGCTTTGTGTTTTTTTGCGAGGCCGGAGCGGTCGGTCGGTTTAAAGAAAGGGGATTTGTCTTTTTCTGCGCGGTCGGGGCAATCGGCTGCTCTGAAGACTCGGATTCAGCGTGCCTGACCGATTCGACGTTTGTCCCTCTGCCGGGCGTTTCTTCGTCCTTTTGCTTTTCGGCCTTAAGCCTGTCTGTTATACTTTTGACGGCATCCTTTTTTTTCTTTTTTTCAACCAGAGAAATTACAAGCAACAAAATGAACATCGGAGCGATAAAAAGCACTCCGGCAAGCAATGGATAAGAGATGTCCCTGAGTTTATCGATTATTTCAAGCATCTATTCTATCTCACCATCCCCGTTCCTTTGTCGGAGGGGGTCCAGTATTTCATTTCTCTGGTGTGGAGGGCGACGGCCTCGGCGATATGCTCCTCCGTGAGCTCGGAGAAGGGGTCGTCCGTCGTCATGTCGGCGCAGGTGCGGGCGACCTTGAGCACGCGGTTGTAGGCTCTGGCGGACATATGGGTCCTGTCGAACATCTCGCGCAGCAGTTTTTCCGCTCCGGGGGTGAGGCGGCAGGCGGCGTCCATGGTCCGCGAGTCCATCCTCGCGTTGCAGGTTATCCCCGTGCCCTCGAAGCGTTTTGCCTGCACCGCCCTGGCGCGCTCGACGCGCTCGCGTATCTCGGCGCTCGACTCCTCTTTCCGCTTCGAGCGCAGGGTCTCGAAGTCCACGGCGGGGACGTCCACGTGGATGTCTATCCTGTCGAGCAGGGGGCCCGAGATGCGGCTGATGTACTTTTCCGGCACGCCCGGCGCGCAGGTGCACTTCCCGCCCTTAGAGCCGTAGTACCCGCAGGGGCAGGGGTTCGTGGCGCAGACGAGCATTATCTTGCAGGGGTAGGTCGCGGTGCCCGAGGCCCTGCCTATGGTGATATGCCCGCTCTCAAGGGGCTGGCGCAGGACGTCGAGGGTCCTTCTGTCGTACTCGGCGAGCTCGTCGAGGAACAGCACCCCGTTGTTGGCGAGCGAGATCTCGCCGGGGCGGGGTATGGAGGAGCCGCCTGTGAGTCCCGCCTGGCTTATCGTGTGGTGAGGGGCGCGGAACGGACGGACGGTAATGAGCCGGTTGTCTTCATTGAGCTGTCCGGCGACGGAGTAAACGGCGGTGGTCTCGACCGCCTCCTCAAAGGTCATTTTCGGCAGGATAGAGGGGATCCTCATCGCGAGCATGCTCTTGCCCGTGCCGGGGGGACCTATCATAAGGACGTTGTGGCAGCCCGCCGCGGCGATCTCGAGAGCGCGCTTGGCGGCGAACAGGCCCGAGACCTGAGAGAAGTCGAGCCCGTCGTCCGCGTCGTCCATGAAAAGCCTGCCGACGTTGGCTACGGGCTGAGCGTCGCTGCCGCCCCTGAGGATGGAGAGCATCTCCGCGACGTCGGCTACGGGGTAGATGTTTATGCCCTCGACGACGGCGGCCTCGAGGGCGTTTTCGGCGGGGACGAAGATGGTCTCAAAACCGCTCTGCGCGGCTTTTATGACCATGGGCAGCACGCCGTTGACCCGCCGCACCTGCCCGGAGAGCGACAGCTCGCCTATGAAGACGCAGCGTGAGACGTTGAGCGCGAGCTCGCTTTCACGAAGCCTGCCCATGCTTATCAGAAAGGCAGTAAGCATGGGCAGGTCGTACATGGCCCCTTCCTTGCGGATGTCCGCCGGGGCGAGGTTTATTATCACGTGCTTCGGCGGCAGCGCGAAGCCGGCGTTTTTCAATGCGGCGATGACCCTCTGGCGGCTCTCGGAAACAGCCGCGTCGGGCAGGCCGACGATATCCACGCCGGCCTTGCCGTCAAGGATGTCCGCCTGAAGTTCGACGATATATGGCTCGAGGCCGAACACCCCGGCGCTGTAAACGGTCGCTACCATGGCCGCCTCAGAACAGGAACTCGTCCGAGTCGAAGCTCAGCAGCTCCGGAGCGGAGCGCGGCTTGCGCTTTATCGGGTCGTAACGGAACTTGGAACAGGAGGAGTCCGGGTCCGTGATGCCCTTTTTCGAGCAGAGGACGTGGACTCCGTCTCCGGCGATCCTTCCTTTTGCGCAGATGGCGCAGGCGGGCTCGAGCTCGGGGTCGTAAAAGCCTTTTGGCATAGTTTTCACCTTGTTTCCGGTCCGCGGAGCCTTATTCCGCGTTGATGTCGTAGAAATGGTGCTCCACCGTGGCGGAGCCGTCGGAGGCGACGGACAGGGTCGTGCAGCCGTTCATGTTTTCTTCCCAGTAGCAGCCGGGGCCGTCCTTGAGCGCGTAGGACAGGCGGACGCCGCGGTAGAGGATGGAGAAGTCGTTGACGTGGTCGTGGCCGCAGATCACGTTTTTGGTGCTGCCCTTTTCGAGCATGAGGTCGAAGAAGCCGTTGTTCTGCGGTGCGCAGCAGATGCCCTCGTGCATCGCGCCGAAGGAAGTCTCTGCGTATTCTCCGACGAAGGGCAGGTCGTGGTTTTCGTTCCAGTTCGCGCCGCCGGTCGCCTCGGCGTAGGCGTCGCGGTACTCATAGAGCGGGATGTGGATGATGATCGAGCTCTCCACCGTCCTCCCGGCGATCGTTTTGATTCCGTCGACAGCCCAGGAGTACCAGTCGAACTGACCCTTCCAGAAATGGTCGTAGCCGGAGCCCTTTTCGCCGTTGATGTTCCCGTCCTCTTCGATGTCGGAGTGGGTGTCCATCATGAACAGGGTGTGGATTATCTCGCCGTTTTCGGTGATATTGATGACGTAGTTGCCGTAGCCCATGTCGGCGGGGCCGAATTTAAACAGGCAGTTCTTGCCCATCGTGAAGTCATAGGCGCACCAGAACTCGGAGGGGCAGCCCTGGCCGTCGTGGTTGCCCATGACCGGCGCCCACGGTATGCCGTAGGAGTCTATCCATTTCACGAGATCCATATAGGCGAGGAAGGACACTGCGTTGTCGCCTGAAAGGGTGATCAGGTCGGGCTTGAGCTCGGATATCATGCGGTCGGTCTGCGCCTTTACCAGAGCGCCTGTCTCCTCGAACTGCTCGTCGCCCAGCTGGATGTCGGCGAGGTTGAGCACGACGAAGTCCCTGTCGGGATCCTTTTCGAGCTCGACGGCGTAGTCGCGCGTGAATTCCGCGTCCGCCGACCATTTTTCGAAGAAGGCCTTTTCGCCGCCGTGGATGACGGAGGCGAGCAGGGGGGTGAGCAGAAGACTGAAGCAGGTGATGAATACGGTCACCTTTTTGATGAACACAGACATGGCGAACTCCTTTCGTGTTTTAGATCCGCTCCCTATTTTACGGGATGGGCGCGTAAAATTCAAGTACCTGTTTGACGGCTCAGATCGAGAACTCGACGAAGCCGTCGTCCGCCTCGTCCGAAACGGCGCCGCTTTTTGCGTACGAGAACTCCGGAGAATCCAGTATTGCCGCCGCGTCCGTACCGGGGTGCTGATAGAGCAGGTCGAGCAGCTCTATGAAATCGCGTATGACCTCTCTCGGCGTGATGTTGAGATCGGCGCCGACGCGCTCGTACTCTATCCTGATGAACGCGCCGAGGTCTTCGGTCGTGAGGGTCGGCTTTTGGCCGTAAAGGTCGGCGTGCATTGCGGCGAGCTTTTCGCACAGCACGAGCATCTCCTCCGCGGTCAGCGGGTCGAGCCGTATCACCGGGGCGAGAAGGTCTCTCGCGCCGGGCCGCGAGAATTTGCCCTCCGACAGGCGCGAGCCGAGGGCCTCGTAGCTGAAAACGCCGCGTCTTCGGTCCTCGATCGCCTGGGGCGTCGCGCCCATGAGAAAGCCCATATACCGCGCCTTGCCCTGAAGACAGTCGTTGTACATCGTCAGCAGCTTTTCGTAATTGTACTGCCGCGTGACCGTGTTGGGTATCTTGTATATGTTCACAAGCTCGTCGATCATGACGTACAGCCCGGTGTAGCCCGCCTTTCGGAAGAAGACTGCGAAGAGCTTGAGGTACTCGTACCAGTCGTCGTCGGTGACGATCACGTTCACGCCCAGCTCCTCGCGGGCCTCGCGCTTGAGGCTGTATTCGCCCCGGAACCAGCGCGTGACCTTCGCTTTCAGCTCGTCGTCGCCGTCAAGATATGCGTGGTAGTAGAGGCTAAGCAGCCGCGCGAACTCGAAGCCGTGAACGAGCTCGCTCATCTCGTTCGTCACGGAAAAAATTTTTCTGTCGACGAGCTCCGCGAGGGCGGGGTCGTCCGGCAGAAGGCCGCTCTCCCGAGCCGCGTCGGATCGGACCGCGTTTATCCAGCGGTCGAGTATCAGCCCCAGAGCGCCGCCCTCGGGCTTCGTTTTCGTCGAGAGGTTGCCGATGAGCTCCCTGTACGTCGCCAGCCCCTGGCCGCGCGTTCCCTGGAGCCTTCTTTCCGGCGACAGGTCCGCGTCCGCAACTATGAAGCCCCTGTCCATGACGTAGTTCCTCATGGTCTGCAGCAGGAAGCTTTTGCCGGAGCCGTATCTGCCGACTATGAAGCGGAAGGACGCGCCGCCCTCGGAAATGATCTCGACGTCGTGCAGAAGGGCCTCGATCTCGTTTTTCCGCCCGACGGTGATATAGGGCAGGCCGATCCTCGGAACGACGCCGCCCTTGAGCGAATTGATGACCGTCTGCGCAACGCGCCGCGGAGCCTTTTTGTTTTCGTTCATTGAGTATCCTTCCCCATGATGCGCTCTATATCCTCCCGGTAGTCGGGGACGAGCCTTACGTCGTCCCCGACGCATTCGACGGCGGTGTCGCCGAGCTCGTCGAAAAGAGCCTCGTTTATCCCGTCGGCGACGAGCTCCGGCATGAGGCGCCGCTGAGCGAGCAGGTCTTTGACCGAACCGCCCCGGAGGAGTATCGTCAGAAGCTCCGCGTAGGGCACGGCGGGCGCGACCTCCGGCGCAGGTCCGTTTCCTTCCGGCGCGGGGAGCCGTTCTGCGTCCGGTGCGGGAACGGCGTTTTCAGTAACGGGCGGGGCGTCGCCCGCTGCGCCGTCTTCCGAGACGTCCTCCTCCGTAAGGAGGCTGTCCCGCGTGACCGCGGCGTCAGATCTTATCCCGCCGAGCTTTGTGAAATCGAGCTCGACCCTGGGCCTCGAGGCTTCGATCTGCGCGAGCCGGTCTTCCTCTATCGCCTTTTCTATGAAAGGGGTCGCCCATTCGTCCTCTTCTTTTTCCGCAAGCGGCCTGCCCGCGCCGAGATACGCCCTTACCAGACGGTCCGTTTCCCGCAGGAAGCCGTTGAACAGCTTTTTTTTGAAGTATTCGGCGCGGCAGCCTGTCTCTTTCCACTCGCCGTTGGCAAATGAGAATTTCCTGTTCCCGTTTAGCTCGTATTCCGCGCGTCCGGACGGGCCCTGCCTCCGGTATATCGCCGCGAGGAACGGGTACCAGTGGTACGAGCGCCTTGAGCCGAAGCAGGCGGAAAAAGCGCCCCTGCCGTTGATTTTCGCGTTCGCACAAGCCTCGCGCCACGCGGCGGCGAAAAGGCGTTCGCAGCGTTCGGGGTATTTTTTGAGCGCCGCGGACGATCTCTGCCTGTCGCCGGTGAAGTGCAGCAGCGCCTCCGTTACCTGAGCGTCGGAATGCTCCTGCGGACTGCGCAGGACGCACAGCGCGTCGTCGAAGCCGCGCCGTTCCCCGTCCTGATATTCCCGGGCGACAGCGGGGTCGAGGCCGTTTACGACGCAGAAGTCGAAGATCCACAGGCGAAGATAATACCGCAGCAATTCGTCCCCGAAGCCGGAGTCCGTAAAGTTCTTTTCGAAAGCGATGAGCTTGTCGAGCCCGTCCTGAGGCGAAGAGGTCCCGATGCCGTTGATGAGCTCGTAGACGTAGATAAATGCGAGGGAGGCGCAGATCGGCCCCCACTCGCCGCGGCGCAGAGCGGTCCTCCACGTGAAATACCCGCGGAGCTGGCGGGTGGTCAGCTCGTTGTACGTGGGGTAATACACGGTCACGTTCCCGTCCCACGGGGCGTCGTCCTCGTAATCCTCCATGAACTTGCCCTGTCTGTAAAAGTTCTCGTCCCTGAAGGAACGCTGCCACGAGCCCTGACGGTAGAGCTTTCGCATCTCGGCTATCTTTTCCGGGACTTTCTCTTCCTCGCGGGAGGGGATAGTCCCGGCGGGTCTCCGGGAGCTTATGAAGGACGGAGGAACGGCGACGGCGTCCCTGTCGTCCGTTCCGGCGGCGGGACTGGTCCCGCGGCGGGGCAGGGGGGTGTCGGAATATCCGTTTTTGCGCGAAGAAAGCAGCTCGCTCGCCATGACTATCTTATACCCGGGCTTCGCGAGCTCGAAGGCTCTGTCCAGCAGCCTTGCGACTAGCCGGGAGTCCGTTTCGTCGCCCATGGGCACGCCGACCCAGCTGCCGGATTCCATATAAAAAGGCCCGCGCACCGTGTCTGAGGCGTCTGCGGGAACAGCCGACCTGCCGCATTTTATGTCGGCGGCCTCTCTTATCTCGTCGGAGTACGGGTCGCGGGAGCTGATGAGCACGGCTATCCATTTGCCGCTCTCGGGTTCCTGAAGCACGGAAAAGCCGGCGCCCTTGGCGCTCGGCTCGATCTTATATCTGTTTCGGGCGTAGGTTACGAGCTCCGACAGATCCATGACCGTTCCTCTCCGCTGCCCGCAAGGTCCGCGGACGGTCCCCGCGGCGTCAGGCGTCCATAATGTAAGTGACGGTGGTATATCCCATCAGGGCGATCGCCGCGATCATGGCGGGGTTCGCCAGATAATAGAAGGGTTTGAACGGCGTGCGCGCCTCGCACCGCCTGAGAGCCGTGCCGGCGCCCCGTTTTTTGAAAAGGTATACGATGAGGCAGACGATCCCCACTCCTATGGCGGTACTGCTGGCTGCGACAGCCCACAGCTGCGCCTTCGCGCCCATCCCCGAGGCGATGAGCAGGCTTTCGGCGACGGATACCGCGTTGTTGAGGAAGTGTATCGCGATCCCGGTCCACAGCGTCCCGGTGACGGCGACGCAGTAGCCTATGGCGATGCCGGCGATGAAGGCGAACGGGAGCTGGACCATGTTGCCGTGCATGAGCGCGAAGACGAAGGCGCTCATGACTATCGCGAACCTGTCGCCGTAGCGGCGCAGGGGCTGCATTATGAAGCCGCGCAGGCAGAGCTCCTCTATCAGAGGCGGCAGTATGGCGCTTCTGAGGAAATACATCGCCGCCGGCTTCGGCGCGGTGGGCACGTCGTAATCCGGCATGGTGAACTCCACCGAGAACAGCGACTGCAGGAAGGTGTTGAGATAGCTGACGATGAAGTTGCCGAACATGCACGCCGCAAGGCCGATGGGAATGAGCAGCAGCGCCGTCGAGGGACTTTTCGCCGCGCCGAGGGGTATCGGCTCTCTCGTCGCCCCGGTCTTTCTGAGGCCGAAGTACATCAGGGCGAACGGCAGCAGCAGCGCAGCGACGGTCCACAGCGAGTCGAAAGCGTACTGGAACGTGAGGTCGCTCCAGTAAAGCTCGACGACTTCAGGGTAATACCTGTTCACGATGCTCGAGATCAGCCTGTTCATCCCGTAGTACAGCACGATGGACGTCCCCGCCGCAAAGCCTGCGAGGATGAGGCTGACCCTGTCGTGGCGGCATATCGCCCTTTCCTGGTCGGGAGAGAGATGCGTATTCGTCATTCCGTTCTCCTGATCCCGGGGATCATTCCTCGTTCCTGCCGTGGCACTTCTTGTATTTAAGGCCGCTGCCGCAGGGGCAAGGGTCGTTCCTGCCCGGCTTTTTGGATTTTTTGACCGGCTGCTTTTTGACCGTGTCGTCGCCGCCGGCGTTGGTTCCGGTGATCTTCGCGCTGCTTTTGCGCTCGGTGTCCTTTTCGCTCCTGATGACAGTCGTGAGCATACCGACGACGGTGCCCTCGCGGATGCCGTCCGTCATCTGCTCGAACATGTCGAAGCTCTCCTCGCGGAAGGCGACCACGGGGTCCTTCTGGGCGTAGGCGCGAAGCCCGATGCCGCTCTTGAGGTCGTCCATGGCGTCGATGTGGTCCATCCAGCGCATGTCGACGTTGCGGAGCAGTATGAGCTGCCTGAGCTTGTCCATGAGCTCCTTGCCGTACTGCTGTTCCCTCGACTCGAGTATCCTGCCCGCGGTGCCGAGCATCCTGTCGAGGATCTCGTTCCTGTCGGAGCAGCCGTCAAGGTCGAAGCCGGTGAACAGATACGGGTACTTCGTCAGCAGGCCGCCCTTGTTCCAGTCGGCGCTCTTGCTGTCCGCCGGGCAGTAGAAGTCGACCTCGGCGGTGAAGGTGTCGTTTATCATCTTGTCTATGACCGCCGTCAGATCCTCGCCGTCTATGACCTGGTTGCGCTGGGAGTATATGAGCTCCCTCTGGCGGTTCATGACGTCGTCGTACTGAAGGACGTTCTTTCTGATGGCGAAGTTGTTGGCCTCGACGCGCTTCTGAGCGCTCTCGACCGCTTTTGTGAATATGCCCGCCTCTATCGGCGTGTCGTCGGGGTTCTTGAGCATCGCGAGGGTGTTTTTGAACCTGTCGCCGGCGAACTGGCGCATGAGGTCGTCGTCCGCCGCGAGATAGAACCGGCTCTCGCCGGGGTCGCCCTGCCTGCCCGAACGGCCGCGAAGCTGGTTGTCTATACGCCGGGCCTCGTGCCGGTTGGTGCCGATTATGAACAGGCCGCCCGCCTCGCGGACCTTGTCCGCCTCCTCCGCGAGCCCCTCTTTGAATCTGGCTATCAGCTCCGCGTATATCTTTCTGGCGGCGAGGATGTCCTCGTCGTCGGTGTCGGCGAAGCCCGAAGCCTCGCTTATCATGTCGTCGTCGTAGCCGGTCTTTCTCATCTGCGCCTTGGCGAGGTATTCCGCGTTGCCGCCCAGAATGATGTCGGTACCGCGGCCCGCCATGTTCGTGGCGATGGTGACCGAGCCGAGCTTGCCCGCCTGCGCGATGATCTCCGCCTCACGCTCGTGCTGCTTGGCGTTGAGCACCTCGTGCTTGATGCCCGCCCTGTGCAGGGCCTTGGAGAGGAGCTCCGACTTGTCGATGGAGATCGTGCCGACGAGGACGGGCTGTCCCTTCTCGTGGCATTCCCGGATCTGGTTAATGACGGCGGCGAACTTCGCCCGCTCGTTATTGTACATCACGTCGTCGTGGTCTACCCTTATCATGGGCTTGTTCGTCGGGATGGCGACGACGTCGAGGCTGTATATCTCGCGGAATTCGTCCTGCTCGGTCATGGCGGTCCCCGTCATGCCCGAGAGCTTTTCATAAAGGCGGAAGTAGTTCTGGAAGGTGATGGTGGCGAGCGTCTTGCTCTCCTGCTTTATCTCGACGCCCTCCTTGGCCTCTATCGCCTGGTGCAGGCCCTCGTTGTAGCGTCTGCCCGGCATTACGCGGCCTGTGAACTCGTCGACGATGAGCACCTGACCGTCCTTGACGATGTAGTTCACGTCGCGCTTCATAACGCCGTGAGCCTTGATGGCTTCGTCGATGTAGTGCAGCAGGGTGACGTTTTCGGCGTCCATGAGGTTTTCGACCCCGAAGGCCTGCTCCGCCTTCGCGATGCCGTTTTTGGTCAGCACCGAGGTGCGGGCCTTTTCGTCGACGATGTAGTCGCAGTCCTTCGCCAGCTCGTCCTGGTCCGCCTTCGGGTCTATCTCGTCGAAACGCTTTACGACGAGGGTGCGGACGAAGGAGTCGGCGTGCTTGTACATCTCCGAGGATTTGTCGCCCATGCCGGAGATGATCAGCGGGGTTCTGGCCTCGTCTATGAGGATGGAGTCGACCTCGTCGACGATGCCGAAGTTGTGCCCGCGCTGTACGCGCTGTTCCTTGTACTGCACCATGTTGTCGCGGAGGTAGTCGAAGCCCATCTCGTTGTTGGTGCCGTAGGTTATGTCGCAGGCGTAGGCGGCGCGGCGTTCCTCGCCGGTCTTTTCATGGATTATCAGGCCGACGGAAAGCCCCAGGAAGCGGTAGAGCTTGCCCATCCACTCGCTGTCTCGCTTGGCGAGGTAGTCGTTGACGGTGACGATGTGCACGCCCCTGCCCGTCAGCGCGTTCAGGTAGGCCGGAAGGGTCGCGACGAGAGTTTTGCCCTCGCCCGTCCTCATCTCGGCGATACGCCCCTGGTGGAGGACGATGCCGCCGACGATCTGCACCGGGAAGTGCCGCATGCCGAGGACCCTGTCCGACGCCTCGCGGCAGACCGCGAACGCCTCGGGGAGGATGTCGTCGAGGGTCGCCCCGTCGGCGAGCCTCTGTTTGAACTCGTCGGTCTTCGCCTTGAGCTGTTCGTCGCTCAGCGACCTCATCTCGTCCTCGAGGGCGAGCGTCCTGTCGCGGACGGGATAGATCCTCTTGAGCTCCCTCGTGGAGTAATCTCCGAATATTTTCGTAAAAAGGCTCATTTGCAGTACCTCGTTTATATTGCCTGCCGCCGTCTCTGCGGTCGGCAAGGGCGGGAAAACGCGTTCCGTATGGCCGGAACGCCCGCCTGTAATCATTTTAACACCCTTGTCAACCGTTCAGGGTCCCGATCAGACGGATGACGACGAGGTGCAGGGGATAATAAACGTAGAAAAAGTATTTTTCGAACGCCGTGCCGCGCCCGCCTCTTTCGCCGTTATAGAAGAATATGGGGACGAGCGCGAAAAACGCGTACCAGTTCACGCCGCCATGGTACGTCATGACCATCCACGCGATGCCGGCAGCCATGACGGTCAGACGTTCCGTCTTGCTCCGCGCGGCGTATACGCCCACCGGGATCATAACGCCCGGCATGGAGTATTCTATCGAAAAATCGCCCATGAACTTTGCCTTCGGCAGGGCAAAGCACACGGCGAAGGCCGCGGCGATCGCGATAACCGGCGCGAGCGGGGCGGCCGGATGCTCGCTGTTTTCTGCGAATCTCAGAGCCGCGCAAACGGCGACGGACATCGCGAAGGTGACGAACATGCTCATTTCAAGGCTGCGCTCCGCGATATAGAAGACCGTCTGTGTCGCCGCGCCGAATATGAACAGCCGCAGGAAGTAGTTTTTTATCGACCTCGTGCGCCTGCAGCCCTCGCCGACCAGATAAGCGAAGATCGGGAAAGCCAGCCTGCCAATCGAGCGCATGACGTCGTCGTTGTCCATAAGAAACAGCCCGACGTGGTCTATCGTCATGGCGACGAGCGCGATCACCTTCAGGGCGGTCGCGCTCAGACAGGGCTTGAAAAAACTGTTTGTGTCAAAATCATCCATTTTCTGCTTGACCTGCAGCGTCGGTAATAATACAATCGAAATACATAACGGAGGGTGTAAGATATGGTTGAAAAACTCAGCGTGGTGACCGGCGCGAACGGTTATATCGGCTACGCGCTCGTGAGCGCTCTGTCCAAAAGGGGCGGACGCGCGCGTCTCGTTACAAGAAAAAACCGTCCGGAGCTCGCTCCCTTCGGCTTTGAACAGTGCGTCGGCGACCTTTCCGACGAGGATTTCCTCGACCGCGTCTTCGCCGGGGCGGAAACGGTCTACCACGTGGCGGGAATGGTCGACATAACGCAGACCAAGGACGACCTGGTCTGGGCCGTGAACTACGGCTGTACCGAAAAGGTCGTTCGGGCGTGTTCAAGGCAGGGCGTGAAAAACCTCGTTTACGTTTCCTCCGTCGACTGCATACCCGCGCCCGAGGGCGACGGGATAATAAGGGAGACGAACGACTTCGACCCTGACCTTGTACCGGACGCCTACGGCAAGTCCAAGGCTGCGGCGAGCCGTCTGGTGCTGGATTCCGATTCGGAAGAGCTCAAATGCATCGTGGTCCAGCCGAGCTGCTGCATCGGCCCTTACGACATCTACGGGACCAACAGCGTCTGCACGATGATAAAGCTCTATATGAAGGGCCTGTTCCCGGTGTCGCTCGACTTCGGCGGCTACAACTTCGTCGACGTGAGGGACGTCGCGGAGGGCATGATCGCCGCGGCGGAGTCCGGCAGGGGCGGAGAGGCGTATTTCCTCTCCGGCGAGAGGATCAGCGTCGACGAGTTCATTTCCGACCTTGCCCGGATCAGCTCGAAGGAGCCGCCGAAATTAAAACTCGGCAAAAAACTGCTCCTGACGCTCTGCCCGGCGATAGAGGTCTTCTTCAGGGCCGCAAAGATACCGCCCGTGCTCACGCCTTTTTCAATAAACAAGATCTGCGAGAACTGCAGCTTCAGCTATGAAAAAGCCGCGAAGGACTTCGGCTACTCTCCCCGCTCGGCGTACGATTCGCTAAAAGACACTGTCGAGTGGCTCTCGTTCTGTTCCGACTGACCCCGGAGCAGCTCCTCCCGCACGCAGCGCGAGACCGGCGCCCCCGCGTTCGAAAAAGCGTCCGCGATCAGCGCGGGTGAGACCGTGTTCTGAGGCGTGAGCGGAAGAACGCACTCAAGCCTGCAGCCGCCCGAAGGAAGGGCGGCTGTTTTCGCGTCCGCCAGGAACGGGGCGACGTCCACGGTCTTCATTATCTTTTTGCCGTGGCTCTTGGCGCTTTTTTCGGCGGTCAGACCTCCCGCTGCGATGAGACCGTCGATTTTCTGCGGCGCCGCGCCGAACTCAAAAACGCACCTGCACGCCGAGATCTCCAGACCCGGCGGGTCGAGTTCCGCATCGACGATCAGGAAGCCCTCCGGCAGGACGGAGTTCATCCGTGATACGGCATCCTCCGGCGCGATAGGTTCGGTTAGACGTATCTCGACGGGCTCGCGCATAGCCTCCGTTCCGAGAGGGAGCGGATAGTCGAAGCTTATCGCCGGGTGGGGGTTGAAGCCCTCCGTGTACCACACCGGGATGCGCGCCTGACGCACCGCGCGGGCGAAAAGCCTCGCGGCGTCGAGGTGCGACGTGTATCGGGCAAGCCCGGTCTTCGAAAACCAGAGTCGTAAATTATCCATGAGGCCTGTAATAGAGGTTCCCGTCGAAAAACTCGCGGGTGGGTTCGCAGCAGACGATCTCGCCGCCGCTCATGAGCGCGCACCTGTCGGCGCAGAGGGAGGCGAAATCGAGGTCGTGGGTCACGCAGACGACGCTCATCCCGCCGTCGCATAGCTCGCGGATCCGGCGGAAAAACAGCTTTTTGACGCGGGCGTCCATACCGACCGTCGGCTCGTCGAGCAGAAGCAGCTTCGGCGGCTCGAGCAGCAGGATCGACAGGGCGAGCAGCTGCCTTTCCCCGCCGGAAAGGTCGTATGGGTGGCGCCCGGGCGGCAGCGACAGATCGCTCATAAAAGCCACGGCGTCCGCTTTTTTCGCCCCGCAGAGCTTTGCCGCCTCCGTCAGCTCCTTTTCGACGCTGTCTTCGGAGAACAGCAGCTCGCAGTCGCGCCAGAGCGCCTTGAGCGTTTTTGTATATAATTCTTTCTGGGAATATTTCAAAAGCTTTTTTCCGAACAGCTCTATCCTTCCCGCCGCGGGCTTTTCAAGGCCGGACAGAAGGCGCAGCAGGGTCGTCTTCCCGCAGCCGTTCTCGCCGCATACGCACAGGAACTCGCCCTCGTAAAGCTCAAGCGACAGCTCCCGCAGGATCGGGCTTTCCCCGTAAGAAAAACACAGACCGGAGGCTCTGAGGACCGCTTTGCCGCCTTGTCCGGCGGCGCCGCCATCCTTTGCCGCAGCGTGGGAGCTCACGGTCCTCAAGGGCAGGTCGGCGACGGCGTTTTCGGGGACGTTCCCGTTTTTCAGCTCCGATTCGAGCTCGTCCCGCGTCCCGCAGAAGACCTGCCTGCCGCCGTCGAGAAGGATTATCCT
>JAILDS010000234.1 GCA_024689165.1 Clostridia bacterium | reverse complement strand
ACGACGAAAACGTCGCCGTCGTAACTTGCCTTTTTTACCGCCGCAAGAGTCCTGTTATATGGGCTCGCGTATTCGACGGCCGCTTCGTAGATCTGTCTGCAATCGTTGTTCATATAAGCTTCTCCGCGATCTTCTCTATTTCGCCCGCCAACTCTGCGCCGACGCCGAGCCTGCCCGGAATCTTAGCGAGCTGGGTCACGACCGTATGCGGCGGGGAACCGGGTTCGAATACGGTCCTCGTGCCGTCAAAAAGGTTCAGGAATATCGCTCCGACGTAGTAAAACAGCGGCTCGCCGGCGAGCTGGTAAACAGCCTGCGCGTAAGCTTCCTTGTCCTGCACAAAAGGCTGCAGGAACCTGAGCCTGCCGACGTTCGACGTCATGATCAGCGAACAGGCGCGCCTGATGACGGGGTACGCCTTTTCAAGCTGTTCCGGCGCTCTGATGCCGAGAGCCGAAAGCCTGTCGAAGAATTCCTTTTTGTCGCGAACGCCCGCCCAGAAAACTTTTTCGAGAAGGGCGAGGGAATGCTCTTTGAGGTAGAGAGCGCTCCGGGTTTTTCCGTTGAAGGTGAAATCCGGGACGCTGTGGACCTCAAGCTCGGCGGAATACCTGTCGATCGTGAATATGTTGATCGCGCCGGGGTGACCGGTGAGCGAGCCGACGTTTATCTGAGTGATCGAGCTGCCGTCGTCGGCGGTGTAGTTCGTCACCCGCTGCATATGGCTGTGCCCGACGAATATGTATTCTATCCCGGCGCGGGCGAGCGCGTCGCGCATCTGTTCGCGGTCGCCAATGCACTGGCCGCCGTTTATCAGCGGCGAAATACCGGGCATCAGCAGGTGGTGCTGCATCATGATGATGCGTTCGCCGTCGCGCTTCGCGTCGGCCGCGCAGGACTGTATCCATTCGAGCAGCTCCGGAGGGTATCCCGCTTTGCCTTCGCCGTTCTTGTCGTCGCAGACGGCAAGAAGCCTTACCCCGTCGCCGAGCTCGTAAAGAGCGGAGGTAAAACCGAGAGAGGTGGTTATCTCGCTGAGCGGTTCCTTGCCGGTGAATGGCTTGTACATCCCGTACAGGGCGGTCCTGTCGACGGTGGGAACGTCGTGGATTATCGAGTCTCCCCGGTATGCGCGGGGGTTCGCGTCGTTGCACCAGTCGTGCGTGGATGTGATCACGTACACCGGTTTTGATTTGGAGAGGAGAGCGATCTTTTCGACCATCTCCTCGTGGCTCGCCGTTTCGCCGTCGTTTGTCAGATCTCCGGCGATGAGGACAGCGTCGACGTCGCTGCTTCCGAGCATGTCGAAGGTAGCGTCGATAATGTCCCCGGTTTCAGCGAGGCATTTCTGGTCGGAGCCGCTCCTGAGCTCGAATGCGCGCCCGGAATCCCCGAGCGTGCGCGAAAAGTGGTGCATGTCGGCGATGACTGCAAGCTTCATTTTTACCCCCTGTTATCTGCCGGCGGCGGGCCGGCGCGAGTTATTCGTCAGTCTGTCCTGCCTGCGAAGCATCCGCATTCGGCTGAGCGGACGCTATATCGAACCAGAACCGTACTCCGTCGCCGACGTTTTCGACGCCGTAGTCCATACCGTGCAGCTTCTGTACGGAAGCGACTATGGCGAGCCCCAGGCCGAAACGCCCCTGAGACCTGTTCATTGCCTTGTCGACACGGTAAAAGCTGCCCCAGATCTTGTCTTTGTCCTTGTCGGCGATGTATGAGCCCGTATTGAAAACGCCGACCCTGATCCTGTCGCCGAGCTCCTCGGCGGTGACGCGTATGCGCATCTCTCCGGAGACGTGAGAAACGGCGTTTGACATATAGTTGTTGACGACGGAATAAAGGATCGTCCTGTCTCCGAGCCCCGTCAGGCCTTCCGGGATGTCGACCTGTGCGGTTATGCCCTTTTCTTTAAGAAGTTCGGAATTGCGCTCGACCCATTCACAGGCGAGCTCGCGTATGTCGAATTCCTCTTTCGTGACCTCGTAGGCGCCGGATTCGTAACGGGTTATCTCGAGCAGGGACATGATCATATTGTTCATGCGGACCGACTCTTCGCCGATTATCCTGAGGTATTCCCTGGCGGTCTCGGGGGAGTCGTCAAAGAACATCTGCGCGCCCTCCGCGTAGCCCTGTATTATGGCTATGGGGGTTTTGAGCTCGTGGGATACGCCGTTGATGAAGGTCCGGCGGATCTGGTCCATCGTGCGCTCCTCCTCGATATCCTGCTGGAGCTTGATATTGCGCTGCCTGAGATCTTCAAGCGCGTCGGAGAGAGAGTCCGACATGACGTTGACGGATTCGCTCAGGGTGTTGATCTCGGATATCCGCGATGAAGGCGCTTTTTCGGAGAAGTCCTGCTTGGCCATTTTTTCCGTCACGCTGCTTATCTTTTTTATCGGCTTGGAAAAATGAGCCATATATTTATAGTCGACTATGAGCATGATAAAGAGCATTATCACTGCCAGAGCCGTCAGAAAACCGACGCTGACCTTCGAAGCGGTGTCGATCTGGCTCTTCTGCGTTACGAGAACGACGGTGTCTCCGGTGCTCATTCGGCTGCCGAGCGCGAGGAACTGGACCGCGCCCTGAGAGCCGTCAAGCTCGTAAAGCATGAAGTATTTGCCGATGGGCGAGTCGGGGTCGCCGGCGTCTGTCACGCGGAAATTGCGCACGTATTCCGGCGCGACCGGTGCGTATGAGTCGAAGGGCGGGGTAGCGTCGACGCCGGCGCATAAGGACGTGAAGACCGTATCTCCGTGTTTGTTGATGATCTCCAGATACGCCAGAGCGTAGCTGTTTTCGATCTCATCCAGAGAGTCGGAAAACTTTTCCGTGTCGGAATACGCGTCCTCTATCCTGCCGGAGGCTGTCCACAGCCTGACTCCGTTGGAAACCAGATTGACGTAGCTGAGCAGAAAGGAGTCGGCCGCGATAAGAACGCCGATGAATATGATGAACATTGCGGAGGTAACTAAAAACAGCCTCCGCGCCATCGTCATTTTTTTCTTTTCAGGTCTTATTTTCATCGGATCCGCCTGCGCCTATTCGGGCGGAAGCTCCATGTCGAGCTTGTAGCCCGCGCCGTATATGGTTTTGATATGTTCCTGCCCCCAGTCGCCCAGCTTCGTCCTCAGCCGGGCAAAGTGAGAGTCGACGGTGCGAATGTCGCCCATAAAGTCGACGCCCCATATCTCGTCGAGCATCTGTTCGCGGGTGAAGACCTTGCCCGGCGAAGACAGCAGCTTGCGGAGGATGGAGTATTCCTTAAGTGTCAGCGTTATGGACTGGTTATGCAGCCAGACCTCGTGAGCCTCGTCGTCGAGCTTGACGTCGCCGACCGTCAGAACCCTGACGTCACCGGTCTTCCCGTCCCTTCGCAGAAGGGCCTTGACCCGGCGCATGAGAACGGACGGCGAGCAGGGCTTGGTGACGTAATCGTCCGCCCCGGCGTCGAAGCCGGTCAGCTCGTCGAACTCCTGGCTTCTCGCGGTCAGCATTATGATCGGGATGTCTGAGCTCTCGCGGATCCTGCGGCACACCGCCCAGCCGTCGAGCTTGGGCATCATTAT